>CAYQMI010000105.1:0-12910 GCA_964418575.1 uncultured Glaciecola sp. | reverse complement strand
GAGACAAGGAACTTAGGATGTTGATTGCAAGGGCGCGGATAATACAGAGAATTTGAGTCTAAGGCAAGCAGAATGTGCACTTGGCTTAAAAAAAAACGCCTTGTGCACGAGTATTTTAAGATAAGGTTCTCTGATTGAAAGTTTCAACAGCTACCGTTTGAAAACTAGACCACCGTCATCACATGCAAAATTCCCACATCCGTTTGCTTCACCGACACCTTTGTTCCTGCTTTGATCGGCACTTCAGACATCAAGCGCCACGTTACGCCTGAATAGTCGTGGGTAGGTAATTGGTCGATAGGTAACAAAGGGTCAATATCTTGTGGGCAAACAAAGCTATAACCGACTAAATCGTTGTCGGCCCGCTTGGTGTCTACATCTGACTGTAAACCTTTCAGGCGCTTCCACAATAATAAAGCAAATAATGCAGTAAATATGGAAATGCTCATTAAAGATGCGAGCCAAGTGTCGGGCACAACGCCAAAGTAAATCAAGCCTGCGGTCACAATGGTGGCTAAGCCAATAAAGAAAACAAAGAAGGTGCTAAAACCGAGTACCACCACTTCAATGGCTAATAAAATAATACCGATGACGAGTAGCGTTTCTGCGTAATGTTCTGAAAACCATTGCATAATTACGCTCCTTTATTGCCTTGTAATGCTTTGATAATGCTGGTGGCTTGAGCTACCACCGAACCTGCTTCGGTGCTTGAATCGGGCAAAAGTACCACCGATGATTCTTTTGCAATCGCATGGCGCGCTTCAATAGCTTTGGTCGCCAAATCAAGCTCAACAGCCTTTTGACCTTGCTCAGTATTTGCCGCTTCACCCACTGTTTTAAGGGCCTCGGCTTGTGCTTCAGCCACCGCAACAATCGCTGATGCCTCACCTTGCGCGCGCAGAATCTGCTCTTCTTTATCTGCCTCTGCGGCTAATACTACCGAAGCCTTTTCACCTTCAGCGCGGTTTATTGCGGCTTGTCTGTCACCCTCTGACTCCAATATTTGCGCGCGCTTAACACGCTCCGCCTTCATTTGCGCTTCCATCGCTTCCATAACTGAACTTGGCGGAATAATGTCTTTTATTTCGTAGCGCATGACCTGAATACCCCAAGGGCCAGAGGCAGTATTAATCGCGCTAACAATATTAATGTTCAGGATGTCGCGTTCTTCAAAGGTTTTATCTAGCTCCATTTTACCGAGCTCTGAACGCATCGTGGTTTGTGCCAGTTGGGTAACCGCAAACACGTAGTCTTCAATGCCGTAAGTGGCCTTGTAAGGGTCGAGTACTCTGAAGTACAGCACGCCGTCTACCGACAGTGAAATGTTGTCTTTAGTAATCGCACTTTGCTCAGGTACGTCTACTGCTTGTTCTTTAAGCGAGCGGTCTGAGGCAACTCTATCAACAAAAGGCAGAATGAAATTTAAGCCTGCTTCCTTGGTCGACTGGTACTTCCCAAAACGTTCGATAATATATGCACGGTTTTGTGGCACAAATTTAATCGAGGTTTTTATGAGAATTACGATGAGGATAATTAGAGCAACTTCTGCTCTAAACAAAATATCTAATATAGCTTCCATGTCTTTTCCTTAATTACATCTACAACTAAGCTAAGTAAGGATTTAGCTCTTGTTAACAACTTATCCCTTAGCAAACAAATTGATATTACTGTTTGCGATTGCCTAGCGCCAGTTTTATATTGCATCCTTTATATCAACGATATTAAACCTTATTGTTTTCCCGATGGATCAAATGTGGGAAAACAAGACTACGGAGACACTGTGAAACAAGCGACTGAGCAAAGAATCGAAGCACTCAAACAACACTTTAACTTATTACCACATCCTGAAGGTGGCTATTATTGCGAGCAGTATCGCGCTGAGACAGATGTTAATTCACCCGTAGACGGTGAGCCTAGATGCAGCCTCTCCCACATCTACTTTTTACTCACCGAAGGGCAAGTGAGTCGTTGGCATAAAGTACTGCACGATGAGATTTGGAATGTGTATGAAGGCGCACCTCTGCGTATCCTTACTCTTAGCGAAGGGCAAATTGAAGATGATGTGATTGGTAGCGCCGCCAATGCTGAAAATGCTAATAGCGAAGCCTCACCCCGTCACTTTTATAAAGTGATAAAAGGCGGCGATTATCAAGCGGCCCAAAGCACAGGGGATTATACCTTTGTAGGCTGCAGCGTTGCGCCGGGCTTTGAGTTTAGAGACTTCTCATATATAGAGGACGAAGCCACGCAAAATATGGTGAAAGACAAAGGCGCAGACTACTTTAAATTTCTGTAGGCTTGTAATCTTCTGCGCTTAGGGCAGCCACGCGTAGCTGAACTTCATAAACAATGATTGATTATCAGCTACCAGTTTGTTGAGGTCTTCATTTTCAAAAGCTGATTGCGAGTAGCCCACAAAAAACTTGGTTAAAGGATTTACCTTATAAGAGTAGAGCAGTTGAAAACCCAAGTTGCGGCTTTTTTCTTCTACTTCCACAATGTAGTTATCGGCATTTCGCTTAACATCTGAAAACGCGACGATTAATCGTAAAAATTGGCGCGGGTCAAACTGATAGGTAATGCGTGTATCTATTAAATTCGCCACAAACAAACTTTGGTCGGCAGAATCTAACTCGCTGTATGTATAGTCTAAACTCACGCTAGTATTTATACCCAAGTTTAAATCAAAACCGCTTTCTGCAAAGACTTGCTCACCCAAACGATTGTTTGTTAGGTCGATGCGATCGCCTTTACGCAAAAAGCTATAGAACTCAATAAAAGCATTGGGCTGCATTTCAGCAAACACTTTAAATGCGCTTTCTTCAAACATCGTAGTATTGCCGTCGATGCTCAAACTCGATGTGTCTTGACGCAAGCCAACTCTATTTCGGGTTTCATAGCCAAATTCGAAGTAAGATTGTAAATCGGCGCGCACACCAATTTTACCCTCAAGCTCTTTCTCAATCAGTTCACCATTGTCGTTGTGCGTGATATCCCAATCACCGTCTATTTGCACCCGATTCCACCAGCTTTCTTCGTTATACCAGCGATAGCCACCACCAAAAATATAGCGCTGTCTGTCTACGTTGTTATTAAAACCTAGGTCTGCGCGGTAGTCGGCTTCATCTACTACACGGCGTGCTCTTAAAAAATAATCTTCATTAGTACGTTCATAATAGATGCGGTATGAAAGCCCTTTTAAAGTATCTTCAGCCTTTGTTCTAAGAGTAGGTTCGTTTAAATCAGATGCCTGATTACAGTCGTTGTCGCAAAAAGACTCAAATAAATCCTCAGGATAATCGGTCATCGAATGCACCACCTGCACGCGCACTGTATCTTGCTCGGAGATTCGATAGCGAGAATCAATGGCATTTACGATATTTTGATAGCTATCAGAATTTCGAATAGTGCTTACCACGCCTACTGAAAAGTCATCTGAATAATCGAGGCGATAGCGGCCGGCAAAATTCACCGATTTTTCTTCTAAGGTCGCCACCGATGACCCACGGTTCCCCGGCACAATAAAACTGGTGGTTTCGTCGTCTGTTACAAACACCCCTAAAGAATGCTTTTGCACACGCCCTGTTAGCTTTGCGCCATAGCCCGGAGCATTGATGTTCCGTGTATAAACTAAGTTTTCTAGAGAGGAGAAGTAGTCTGCGTTTTCTACAAAAAACGGACGCTGCTCAGTAAAGAATAAATTAAAGGTATTGTTAATATTAAGCTGCGCTTCGTCAGCTTCAACCTGAGAAAAGTCAGGGTTTAAAGTCCCTGAAAAGGTAAGCTCTGGCGTGATCCCCCAATTCACATCCACACCTATTTCTTGAGTGCGCTCATAGTCCCAGTCTCGGGTTTCAAAAGGGTCTCTGCTTCGTGTTACGCCGGCGACTGCGGTGGGTACTATGGTAATTTTTTCGCCTTGCTTCGCATCTTTAAAGCCGCTGATATCACCCATTTGGCAGAGTCCACATGCGTTGTCTCGGTCAAAGGGTACGTGAGAAATTCGGTAGTTATCTACACGAGGATAAAAACGGACAAACTCAATGCCCCATGTCATACCCCGTTCAATTTCCAAAAAATTCATCAGTCTTAGTGGAATACGAATCTCAACAATAAAGCCGGTATCAGTGATTTGTCCCGCAGACTCCCAAATGCCGTTCCAGCTTTTACTTTCATTACCCGTCATTTCATTTTCAATGGAGTCGGTTTGCACTCCCAGAGGATTAACAAAAAACTGATACGCTAAACGACCATCGTTATACGTATCGACTTTGATGCCAACTAAGTCCTCTCCTGAGCTGCGGTCGCGGTCTCGTAAAAAGGCACGGATATTTTCAGGGTTATCATCCTTGGCAATAAATGCCACCACAAGCTCAGTTCCGTTTTCAAAAAACCTAACTTCGGTATCTACTGGTGGTGTTGCGTTTTCGAAGGGGCGAGTCACGTAGTTTAAGGAAACGGTTGATGCTTTTTGCCAAGCTTGTTCGTCTAGTTTACCGTCTATGATGACCTCATCAGTCACCGCAGGAATAAAAAGCTTTTCACTGGCGTGAACCCACGTAGGTAAAAGTGACGCAAATATTACCGCGATAAAAATTAGCAATGAGACTGGTTTATTAAACATTGGCGTTAAATATTAAAATTGAAACAGCGAGTCGAAATATGCGCAGAATACTAACGCAATAAAAGGTAAATGTCTTAGTTATTCGGCTTACGAAATTTTGCATTTTTTGACATAAATTTCTGCTGAATAAGCTCTAGATTGACGGCTCTTAATTTTGTCCTCATCAAGCACTACTTGCATGTATTAGCCTGTTCTTTGTGGTTGGCATTCGAACTAATTTACCCTATGATTTAATCTCTTAGCACTTCAAAAAAGGATTTCATCAATGACCGACCCCGTTTTAGAGCCAGGCAACGACAACTCGTCAATGGCAAAACTAGTATACATTTTATATCTAGCGAGCTTAGTAATTGGCATAACCGGCATTATTGGTCTTGTCATTGCGTACATCAATAAAGATGAAAGTGCTGATTGGCTAAAATCTCATTTCCAGTTTCAAATCAGAACATTCTGGATAGGTCTTCTCATCGCAATAGTTGGCGCAATATTAATGATAGTGCTAATAGGCTGGCTAGTATTCTTGTTCTTAGCGGTTTGGCTAATTATTCGATGCGTAAAAGGATTTCAATTAATCGACAAAAAGCTACCGCATCCTAATCCAACTACTTGGATGTTTTAAAACGCATCCATTAGGTAAAGTGGCAAGCGCTTATGCGTTTGCCAAATCGTCTAACGCGTGCATAACTTTTTCGCTGGCCGCTTCCATGGCTTTTAAGTGATTGATTGCTTGACCTTTGTTACCCTCTTGAATGGCACGAAGCGCATTTATACCCTCTTGATGCACCTGCTGATGAGGACGCTCTAAATCTCTGAAGCCACTATGCTTGCCAATATCAGTTTGCGATTGAGCGGCGTACCACTTGCCTAATCGGCAGCCGTTGTGATCTTCAAAATCATCAATACCTTTTGCGTTAAGGCCTGTCATACTGCCATACACTTCTGCTTTCCAGACAATATGGTCAAGTTTCACGGTTTGAATAAACGATAAATGCGCAGAATACGAAATGGTGGAGGTCATACTTTCGCATTTACTTACAATTGACTGATAATGCGTATTTAGCTGATTAACGCCTTCGGATAGACTTGTGTTGTTACCACTTATCTCATCTACAGAGCCCACCGCTGATTTGGTAGAATTAAGAATACTTGTTACCAGTTCAGCGACTTCGCTTGCCGATTTGTTGGTCTCGGTAGCAAGTGTACGAACTTCGTCGGCAACCACACTAAAGCCCCTACCAGCATCGCCTGCTCTAGCGGCTTCGATGGCGGCATTCAATGCTAGTAAGTTGGTTTGATCTGATATATTCGTAATGGTTGATACAAAGGTGTTAATGCTATCTGCAGTATCTGAAAGCCCAGTAATACTGGTAGCCATACCGCCCATTTTCGTGCCCATTTCATCCATGGAACTTAATATATTGGCAAGCTCTGTAGACGACACACCAAATAGTTCGTTAATTTGCTCTACAGCCTGAGATTCACTATCAATACGTTCAAATGAATTCAATACCGTTTGGCGAATACCTTCTACCTGCTGCATTGCACCGATTGCGCATTTCAGCAAGTTTTCTTCAAAAGCATCTTGTTGACTAGCACTCACACTGGCAAGGCTGTCGGTCAGTTGCGAGCATTCTGTTTGCAACATTTGGTTTTCTGCTTCAAGGGCGGCAAGCCTGTTTTTTAATTCATTATTTTCTGAAACAACACGCTTGTGCTGACTGGCTAAAACTAGCATATGTGCAAAATTCCTTTACAAAGAGTTGAATAGGTTAATTTTCGGTTATAAAGCTCGATAGTTACCTATCGGTAGCCAATGCTTAAAACATTAGCAAGATTTATGCACACTTTGAGATGGGGTCGATTTTGATTGCTTTTGTCCCAAAGAATGCACTTGCGATTTACAGGCAAAAATTAGGCTAAACAAAGCAAAATCAATTTTTAATAGAGGGTAATTGTAGTAAGTGCTACCCAACCGGCACGGCAAATATGGTGATAAAAGCAAGTACCCCAGCAAGCATCAACAGCATTGACTTCTTTAGTAGCGAACTAGGCACAGTCAAGGCTACTAGGCACTGTAAAAAGTAGTAAAAAGCAAAGGCACGAGATGCCAAAGCAAGCACTGAAAATGTATCAGCAGTCCAAGTCAATAAAATTGCGCCGACGCTTATAAGGACATACGCGCGCTTTTCATTAACTCTCTCTTGGCTTAGCTCACTGATATTGCCGGCAGCGGCCAATGTATCGGCAACTGCCGCTGAAAACTGGCTTAATGTTGCCGCTAAAATCAAGGGCACTACAAACAAAGCAGATACAAAGCCGAGTAGGTCAATGAGACTATGGTCATTATAGTCACCGTTTAACATATGCACCGTTGGCAAAGTTAGCCCAACAAAACACAAATAAACTACGGTTGCGATTATCTGTGAAAGGCGAGAGGATGCAATTCGTGTTTGCGCATCGTAGGTGTGTCCTAAATATCGACTGGTTTCAAAACCCTGGACAACGATTAGTGTTCCAGCAAGAATAGTCATAACTTGCCAGTGGGAATAATCGCTGGGGGATGGCATAACAATGCTTTGTTCGCTGCTAAACAAGCCAAAGTCATATTGAGCAAAAGCAAAACACAGCAATAAAATAATGCCCAGAGTGATATACAGCGCCCATTTTTCAAGGCCCTCTAAATCTGACAGCCCTTTAACTACGCCGACTACCGTAATAAAAACAATAACAAGTGATGTGAGTAGATTTTCGTTAAATGGAGTGTCCAAAGACAAACCAGTTAAAACAAAAGCTGACAGAATATGCAGATATAAACAAACCGAAATCACGTAAGCGGCAATTAAGGCAAGGTCCGACAGTCGCTCCAAACTCGACATTGCTTTGCTGGGAGAGTCTTTTAGCCTTGGCTCTACATATTTGATATTAAAGCGGATTACTTCACCCACCATAAAGGCTAAGGCGCAAATACCCAGCATGGCGATTACCGACCATTGCCCCACCGCCCCGGCTAAAATTGGCACAATAACTAAAAAACCACTACCAAAAATAGACGCCAAGGGTGTAGTGGTAGCCAAAATCAACTGTCGCAAAAACCTATCCTTATAATTTGCACTTGCATCAGGCAAACGCGTGTTAGTTTAGTTGAGCAATGCGCGTAACACTAATGGTAAAGCTACCTGGGTTTTTGTCAGCTAGCATTATTCCGAGTTGTTCAACATTACTAAAATCCAAAGCTGGCGCTCTACTGACTAACCTGCCGCGAAATTGCGGCGTAAAATCAGACTCTATAAAGGTAAGTGTTTGCACTTCCCCTTCAAGCGTATCAAAATTAGCAACATAGGCTACATCATCCACTCTGCGGTTGGTTCGCATCCTAAATTGGTAAGGTCGACCATCTCCTACCACTGTGATTTGTATGGCCTTGTCGGTCAACCATTTTTTTCCATTGTATACACGTCGAATAGAAGCGAATCCACCGTTGTTTTCAAGGGATAGGCTGCCCGAAAACTGCAGGCCTTGATCACCCAATGTCAGTTGGGCTCTAGAGCGTCCGCCCATTACGGTATCGTTTACTATTATCCAATTATTTAATTCTGAACGCTCGTTGAAAGTGAGTTCAACAAGCGCGTTTGCATCCTCGCTAGTCACTGAAACTTTGCTGATATTGTTGTTAGCAGAATTATCCATCGCTTGCATACTCATTACAGGTGAGGCCAATAAAATACTGAACAGATACAAAACGAGTAAGTAAGCTCGTTTTTTATAATCGCGGAATAACATTACAGCCCCTCATAAATGCTTTGACCATTTATAAGGCATTTAGAGAGGAATTGTTCAATGGTATTTAAAACTAAAAGCTGTGGCGTTCATTATTGAATAGTAGTTTTCATAACCGAAGAATAAACAAACCCAGTTTACAAGAATAGGGAATCGTCGCAATCTTGTGCTTATTGCATGTCAAAATAGTGAATTTATTATGCGCATGAACAACACTGTTAAAAATACTAAGCCCATCGGAAATACGCTGATAATGTTAACGCTGCTAGCGCCAGCATTGTTTGCATGCGCACCTGCACAGCCCCTTGATCCACAAATTGAAAGCAAAGTTCCGCCTCCCAACATCATCCTTATTTTAACCGACGATCAAGGCTATGCAGACACCTCAAGCTTCGGACAAACAAGCTACACCACTGACAATATTGATAGCATTGCACAAAACGGCGCCATGCTAAGCAACTTTTACGTATCACAGCCCATTTGCAGCACTTCGCGCGCCTCAATTTTAACGGGGGCCTATGCTAATCGCCTTGGCGTAAGTTACGCTTTTTTTCCGAGTGAATTGACCAATAAAGCGCCTGTAGGCTTAAATCCGAACGAAGAAACACTCGCTGAACTTTTAAAAGAACAAGGCTATGCCACCGCTTTATTTGGAAAATGGCATTTAGGCGATACCTCACCTTTTTTACCTACCGACCAAGGTTTTGATGAGTACTATGGCATTCCTTATTCAAACGATATGTGGTCTGCAAACGTTAACGGAAACTATAACTTCTCGCCATTGCCTGTTTTTAGCCAAAATAAAGTGGTTGAGACCCTAGAAAATGACCAATCTGATTTAACCAAAACGCTTACTGAAAAGAGCGTTGCGTTTATTCAAAAAAATGCTGCTAAGCCCTTCTTTTTGATGCTAGCTCACCCGCAACCCCATGTTCCTCTTTTTGTATCAAAAGAGTTTGAAGGTAAGTCTGGTGCGGGCTTATACGGCGATGTCATGATGGAAATAGACTGGTCGGTTGGCCAAGTGCTTAGCGCCCTAAAAGATAGTGGTATTTACAACAATTCTATCGTGATTTTCATGTCGGACAACGGCCCTTGGTTAACTTATGGCAATCACGCAGGGTCCACTGGACACTTACGTAACGGCAAACAAAGCAGTTTTGAAGGCGGGGTGAGAAGCCCTGTACATATTCAGTGGCCAGCCGGCTTAGCCAAACAAGGCGTTGTTGATACACCAATGATGACGATTGATTTACTGCCGACAATTGCCAAGTTAACAGGCGCAAACCTACCGAAGAAAGAAATTGATGGAAAAGATATTTGGCCGATTATTTCAGGCCAACAAACTGAGCCTGCCCATGAGGCCTACTTTTTTTATTTTCACCAAAACGATTTAACTGCCGTGCGTTATAAGCAGTGGAAGCTTTATTACCCGCATCGATATAATCTGGTTGAAGAAGTGGGTATGGATGGCGTTAAAGGAAAAAGCGGTTTTACTATGTTAGAACAACTTAAGCTATATAATTTAGCAGAAGACCCAAGTGAAACCACTGATTTGAGCGCTGATTACCCAGAGATTGTTGCTACCATTAACGCGCTAGCTGATCAAAAGCGCGCTGAATTGGGTGACGATTTAACTGGTGTAAAAGGTACAGAGAATCGACCACTAGGTTCTTTGTAACTGAGCTCTAAATTTTACTGACTTCAACTAAGGCGAACTTGGCACCTTGTTCGCCAGTCACCATCACACGACAATTTCCCCAGCTGCTGGGAATTGACCAAACGTAATTTTCGGCGACAGTGAATTTTTCGCGATGCGTATCACACCTTACTTCAACGGTCTCCAGTTCGCCTTGAATGTCGGCAAATGCAAAATTACTGCGTGCTAGGGTATGGAAATAATTGCCGCTTTCGTCTAAGTCTACGGCAATAGCTAAATGTTCTTTAGAAGCAATCAAGGCTTCTACTTCGTATATGGTGTTTTGCAATGGCGCTATTAATTCTTCGCCATTATTCAAAGAAGCGATTGTTTCAGCTGTCGACAAGGCATCTGCATAATATCCTAGCGATGTTTCTAAAACGAACATCCTTTGATACAAATACGCTATGTATTGTTCGTCAAACACTTTTTTCTCTTTTTCATGAACAAAGGCAGAAAAAATAGTGCGCTTTATTGCGGCTAGTTCACGGATTTCGTCTCCCAATTCTTCCGCAATGTTTTTATCTAAGTTAGACATCCACGCATTTTCGTAACGATTTCCTGATTTGCTCCTTTTCAACTCGTTGAGTAACTCGTCTGCGCCCTGAAAGTTTCCATCATCGAGCATTTTTCTGGCTTTCTTATATTTTCTTGCAAAGGACCTAGATGCGCCTGCTGTGTTTGATAAATAAAAATCTAATCGCACTGCTGTATGACATTGCTCTGTCGGTTTACCGTTTTTCATAGCCGGGGAATATGTCCAATCCTTTATCGCTTTCAAAGCATATCTTTTAAACGCCTTATCTCCCTCAAAATCTTCAATAACTGGGTCTTGCACCTTACCTTCTGCATCTACTACATAGCTCATCATCACCCAGCCTTCCTTTCCATCTCTTGCCGCATTTACCGGATATCGAGGGTTTTTACGCTCTAATGGTTCTGCTGGCGTGTAGGCATTAATACGCTTAATTTGATCATCTGTTGCTTGCTCTAATGCCTCTTGCTCCGCTTCATCACAAGGAAGCAGGCTTTGTTCTGGGATCTCTTGACTAGCGCCTCTTGCTGAAAGCAAAAGACAAGTTAAAAATAGACTGCCCGCGAATAAGCGGCGAGGTATTAGATTTATATTCATTGAAATATTCCGTTTAAATTACTGGTCCATGTATTTAAATATTTGGCTATTTTTAAAATAATTCCAAGCATAAAAATGTGTTAACGTCAGTGGCATCGAAGATTTGTCTTATATCAAACAGCACACAGCGGTTTTATTACACTTGAGTCGGCAAGTTTATGCGTTAATTACTATAATGCAAAATTGCCGCAAAAATCTCAATTAAACATCACCAGATAGGTCAAAAGCATAGGCATGAACAGCAGCGATTCAGCACAATCAGCCTCAGTAAACAAACGGGCAAAGTGGCTCATCTACTTGCGCGACTTTGCCTTATTGGCAATTGCTATTACTGCAATTGTATATTGGCAAACCAAAGACATGCTCAGCGCTGACGGCACGGTTAACATTCCTCAACAAAACCTTGTGAGTTTGGATGGAGAGGTTTTGCCGCTGTTATCAAATGATAAAGCAAACCTAGTGTACTTTTTCGCTCCTTGGTGCACGATTTGCTCTCTCAGCATAGGCAATTTAGATTACCTAGATCCTGAAAAAATAAACGTAGTAGTCATTGCGCTCGACTACTCTAGCAAAGAAGAAGTGGACAAATTTGTAAGCGAGCATGATGTAAAATCAAGAGTATTTATGGGGCACGACGCCCTCAAGGCGCAATTTAAGATTCAGGGCTATCCGAGTTATTATTTAGTAGATGAAAAAGGCCTTATTACAAGTCGCGCGTTTGGATATTCTAGCGCCGTAGGCTTAAAGCTACGTGAGGCTTTTGGCGCATAATAGTAAGGCCTTTGAGCACCTTGACCTATGCAATTTCTAAGTGATATTGTTGAGCGCCTTTTATTCATGTCACATATTTGCGCTCACAGAGTTCGCAATAGGTAAGTCAATTCATGCACCCGCACATTCAAAAGCTTTATCAACTATGTAACAAACAAACTCGCCTTTTTATAGGCTTAATGAGCGGCACCTCACTCGACGGTTTAGATATTGCACTGTGTGAAATAAGTGGTCATGGTCAGCAAACTCAATGCAAAGTTTTAAACTTTGTGACCGTGGACTACTGCGATGACTATCGCAGCAAAATTAAGCAAATTTTTGCCAAAGAATACGGTAGTATCGAACAGCTCTGTCTCTTAAATGCATGGGTGGGTCGTTATCACGCTCGATTGGTAAATGCTGCGCTGAAAGACTTTGGATATCAGCCAGAAGATATTGATGCAATTGCCAGCCATGGGCAAACCGTATACCACAGCCCTGTTGAGCAACATCGCTTTGGCGATTTTGATAACGCAACTTTGCAAATAGGCGATGGCGATCACATTGCAGTACTTACCAATATTTTAACGCTCAGCGACTTTAGACAAAAACATATTGCCGCCGGCGGACAAGGCGCCCCTCTAGTAACTTATGGCGATTACTTATTGTTCTCAAGTGAAACAGAAAATCGAGTGATGCTCAATATTGGCGGCGTAGCAAATTTCAGTTATTTACCTCAACACGCAGACATCGCTTCAATTTTCAGTTCAGATGTTGGACCGGGTAACACCTTGATGGATGCCTATGTTCAAAAACACTTTGCACCGCTTTTGTATGATGAAGACGCGCGCTTAGCGTCGGGCGGTACTGCATCTCAAGCATTGCTTGATGCTTTGCTTGATAACGATTTTTTTGAGCAGGCTTTTCC
>CAYQMI010000104.1:0-12922 GCA_964418575.1 uncultured Glaciecola sp. | reverse complement strand
AAGCGCATTTTTATCGAAAAAGACCAAACACCGAGCCCGCTCTTTGATGGAGCAGCAGATACACTCACGCAGTTACAACAAAATTATGTGTTGGGTGTAGCGACGGGAAAAGCGCGCCGAGGCTTAGAGCGAGCCTGGGAACATACGCAAACTGCACACTATTTTACGCATTCTCGCTGTGCGGATGAAGCAGAGTCTAAGCCATCGCCCGATATGCTAATTCAGCTCTTGGATGAGTGGAAGGTAGATGCAAAAAATGTTCTCATGGTAGGGGACACCATATATGATATGCAGATGGCTAAAGCGATTAATATGCCGCGCTTAGCCGTATCCTATGGCGTTCATCATCATGACTTATTGCGCAATCACGAGCCTGTTGCTGTGATAGATAGGTTTTCAGACATATTAAAACATGTGTAAATGCCCAAAACTTAAGAAAGTAAAAGGTGATTGGCAAAGTTGCTAGGTCATACATTTGTAAGATTAATAGAGCATATTGATTGACTCGTCACCTACATTAAGCACAAGGAAATAGTTATGAATATTAAACCTTTTAGCCTAAGTGGAATCGTTTTACTGGCTTTGTTTTCATTCGCTCTGGTGTGCAGCAGTTATGCTGATGCGCAAACCATTCGAACCTTGGCTGTAACCGGTCATGCTAAACAAGCACTCACGCCTGATGCTTTTAGTATGAATTTTAGCTTTGAACAAAGAGGCGAAGATTTAGTTGATTTGAAAACTGACGTTGATGAACAGGTGGCACGAGCGACAGAACGCCTTCTCGATAACGAGGTTAAAAAATCAAATATTCGTTCAATGGATGTAACGGTCTATCCTTGGGTTGAGAGAAGAGACTCAGAGCAGATTAACAAAGGTTTTGTATACCGACGCACTGTCTATTTTACTCATGAGAACATTGAGGCCTTTGATAGCATAATTAAAAAGATAGCAAGTTTATCACCTTCACAAATTGGACAGCTGTCGTTAATCAATCAAAACCTTGAATCAGTGCAAAGAGAATTAACTAAAAAAGCGCTGAGCAATGCCCGCGAGAAAGCCGACGAAATGGCCTCAGTGATGGGCATGGAAGTGGGGCACGTATTATTTATGAGCGATGGCACGACGGTGCCAGAGCACATGTTTGAAAGAAAAGGTCGTATGCTGATGGCAGATGCTGCCCAAAGTCAATCTTCTTTACCTGGCGAAAATTCATTAGAAGCTAGTGTAGAAGTTGTATTTGAAGTGCATACGGTGAGCAGTAAACCTCAAAACTAGAGCGATTGACCTAAGTGGATACTAAGAAAAAAGCATTTTATGCCAGTTTAAACAAGCAGTTCACAGCCATTATAGATGGTGAATATGATTTAATTGCTAATATGGCGAATGTAAGCGCGCTGATTTTTAATCAGCTTGACGATGTGAATTGGGCGGGTTTTTATCTTTATAAAGAGTCGCAATTGGTGCTGGGTCCGTTTCAAGGGCAAGTTGCTTGTATTCGTATAGACCTAGGCAAAGGGGTTTGTGGAAGCGCCGCCCAACAACAAAAAACGCTGTTGGTAGAAGATGTTCATGATTTTGATGGCCACATTGCATGTGACGCTGCGTCCAATTCTGAAATAGTAATTCCAGTAGTAATTGATGGTGAGCTCGTTGCTGTGTTAGATATCGATAGCCCATCGCTTTCCCGCTTTGATTCAGAGGACCAAAAAGGACTCGAAACATTGGTACAAAGCTTTGTGACTCACTATGAGAAGCGCACATGAAGCACGCTGTAGATATACATATGGTGCTTAGTACCGCTGAAGATATGGACGATTTGCACGATGACCCTGAGCTGGCCAGCGAGAAACTTAACATGGTTTTGCACATGGTGTATGACAAAGCAGACGAAGATATCGAGACAGATAAGTTAGAAGAATTATTAGAAAATACTTGGGAATATTGGCATAAGGACAGGTATTTAGTGGATATTGAGGTTGACGATTTGCTTGATTGGGTGGATCATCTGTTCAATACTTGAAATAATGCTCAGCACGCTGGCACTACACACTTACATATAAGACGATTTGATGGAACAACAAAAATTAACGAACGTGAAAGAAACCTTAGCGTTTCTGGCTGAGAAATTTCCGAAATGTTTCGTACTGAGCGGTGACGTTAAACCGCTTAAAATAGGCATCTTCCAAGACTTGGCTGCTCAATTGAGCGAATCTGAAATAGTCAGCAAAAGACTACTTAGGATGTCTTTGAGACATTACACCAGCGGCTGGAAATATTTAGCCTCTGTTAAAGAAGGCGCAGCCCGAATAGATTTGCTTGGTGCAGAAGGTGATAAGGTTGAAGCAGATCATGCACAGCATGCAGCCGAACAACTTAAGCAAAGCAAACAAAAGGCGGCTCAATTAAGAGAACAACAAAAGCCTCCTCGAAACAAACAGGCGCCGGCAAAAAAAACAGCACGCGCAAATGTGCCACAGCGTGCGAATAAATCCACAACATCTACCCCTCCGCGTAAACCAAAGGCACCAGCTTCAGCAAAGTTGAAAGTTGCGCCCATTGAGCAAGATGGGTTAAAAGTAGGTCTGAAAGTATCGGTTAAAGTTGGTCAGCAGCCTATGCCGGCAACGATTACCGAGGTGGGTAAAGATGGTGTGTTTGTGCAACTTAATTCTGGAATGACAGTCAAAGTGCAACAACAGCAGCTTCGCGCTCTGGTCGAATAGCATTTTTAGAAGGTGTGTTTAATGCAGAAAATCGAGTTTAGTAAAGTTTCAACGAAAGCAATAAGCGTAATTGCGCTGTCGGTGCTCATGGCAGTGAATGTTGCCAGTGCAAAAGTAGCGACAGAAAAGGTCGTTTTACCTACTTTGGAACAGGAAAAGCAGCACTCGATATCAGCAAAGCGAATATCCGATTTATTTACTCGAGCACATTACAAAAAAATAGAAATAGACGATGCCTTGTCTGAAAAGGTGTTTGAAAGATATTTAGACTCCTTGGACAGTAGTAAACATTTCTTTTTGGCATCAGACATTAAAGCATTTGAGGCGTATAAAGATAAATTCGACGAAGCGATTCGAATTGGCGACCTTAAAATTGCCTACGATATATATGAGCTTAACCTGCAAAGGCGTCAAGAGCGCTTCCAATACGCTTTAACCTTGCTAGATAAACCCTTCGACTTCACCACAGAAAACGATAAGTTTTATTACGACAGAGAAGACGCTGATTGGCCTGCAGATGAAGCAGAGCTAAACGAGCTCTGGCGTCAGAGGGTGAAATATGATGCCCTTAATTTAACACTTGCAGATAAAACCTGGGAAGAGACACAAGAGCTTTTAACGAAACGCTATGAGCGGGCAGAGCGTCGCTTAACCCAAACTAATAGTGAAGATGTATTCCAAGCTGTAATGAATTCATTCGCCAGAAGTATTGAAGCACATACTAGCTATTTATCTCCTCAGCGCACCGAGCGCTTTCAAATGGATATGAACCTATCGTTTGAAGGGATTGGCGCGGTTTTAAGAATTGAGGAAGATCACACAACAATCATGAGCGTGGTGGCAGGTGGACCCGCAGATAAATCGGGTGTGATTAAACCAGAAGACAAAATCATTGGCGTAGCCCAAGAAGACGAGGATGCCTTTACAGACGTTGTAGGCTGGCGTTTAGATGAAGTGGTAGAGCTTATAAAAGGGCCTAAGGGAAGTGAAGTTAAGCTTCAGGTTCAAAAAGGCGGTAGCAGCACCAAAAACGTGGTTGAAGTTGCCATCACTCGAGACAAAATAAAGTTAGAAGACCGTGCGGCTAAATCAGAAGTCATTGAACCGAAAGAGGGTATGCACGCGGGTAAAAAAATCGGTGTGATTGAAATTCCTTCGTTCTATCACAACCTCCATGCAGACGTAATTACGCTACTTGATGAGCTTAAAGAGCAAAATATTGAAGGTTTGATTGTAGATTTACGCGGTAATGGCGGTGGCTCATTGCCAGAAGCAGTCGCTTTAAGTGGTTTGTTTATTGATAAAGGCCCTGTTGTGCAAATTCGCCACGAAAGCGGTCACATTGAGGTGAATAGAGATAAAGACGGTATAGTGAATTACGATGGTCCACTTACCGTTTTAGTAGACAGGTTTAGTGCCTCTGCCAGTGAGATATTTGCTGCCGCCATGCAAGATTTTAATCGTGCAATTATTATTGGTGAACAAACCTTTGGTAAAGGAACCGTGCAGCAGCATCGCAGTCTTGCGCGAGTGTATGACTTTTTTGAGAATAAGCTTGGTGCCGTTCAGTTCACTATGGCAAAGTTTTACAGAATAAACGGCGGCAGTACCCAGCATAAAGGCGTGTTGCCAGATATTTTGTATCCTTCTCCTATCAATCCTGAAGAGTGGGGTGAGAGCAAAGAAGAAAACGCCTTGCCTTGGGACAGTATTCGCAAAGCGAACTACACCGAGTTACCTGCGGCAGGCAGCACCGTTGATGTTCTCGCGGCAAAACATGCGGCAAGGACAATGAAAGACCCAGAGTTTCAGTATATCTTTTCAGACATTAAAGAATACAACGAGAACAAAGATAAGAACTTCATTTCTTTGGTTGAAGCTGAGAGAATAGCCGAAAGGGAAGAGAATGAAGCGAAGCAGCTAAGCCGTGCAAACGAGCGATTACAACGTTTAGGCTTGCCAAAGGTAGAGAATCTAGATGATGATTTACCCGAAGAGATTGAAGAAATTGATCCGTTTTTAACTGAAGCGGTGAACATTACCTTCGATATGATTGAATCTGGTAGCTACGCTTTTAATACCCGCACATAAAAACACTCGGTGTAATAAACAAATAAAAATATACCGAGAATAATAATAAAAAAGAGGTAGTTATGGCAGCACGTGGCCAATTTTCATCGCGGCTTGGCTTTGTATTAGCCGCCGCGGGCTCAGCAGTTGGTCTCGGCAATATTTGGGGCTTCCCAACAAAGGTCGCCGAGAATGGCGGCGCCGCATTTGTAGTGATGTATTTGGTTATGGCATTTTTGCTGGCATATCCGGTATTAATGGCAGAGTTAATAATTGGCCGCGCAAAGCGGGCAAACATGATAGACGCTTTACGCAGCATCTCAGGCAATGCATGGGGTGCAGCAGTGGGTAGCGTTGGCGCTATCACGGTTATACTTATTCTAGCATTTTACAGTATTGTTGCTGGCTGGATGATTTCACACCTTATAGACGCAGTATTGAGCGTTTTATCTGTCGATATACCTTGGTTAACAGACGCCTCTGTTGTTCGTAACATTCTTTTTATGGCTATCTTTCTGACCTTTACATGTGTTGTGGTAATTGGCGGCGTGAGTAATGGTATCGAGCGCTGGTCAGTTCGTTTAATGCCAACATTGTTAATTCTTATTATTGCGTTAATTGTGTATGTCAGCACACAAAATGGTGCTACGGACGGATGGCGGGCATTTCTTGTCCCCGATATCGAAAGAGCATTTGAGCCGGGCTTATTGATTGACGCCATGGGGCAGGCCTTCTTCTCAATGTCGCTCGGTGTAGGTACTATGTTGGTGTATGGCTCTTATGTGAAAAAAGAAGAAAACCTGCCTAAATTGGGTGCATCAGTTGCGCTGGTTGATATCGGCGTTGCTATTTTAGCTGGCATGTTGATTATTCCCGCCATGTATGTTGCTTTGACCAATGGCGTCGAAATATTTTCTGGCGGCAAGCTTATAGAAGGTCCTACTTTAATATTTCAGGTTCTACCCGCTTTGTTCTCCACGATGGGCTTTATTGGCACCTTCGTTGCCACTGCATTTTTTGCACTCATGGTAATAGCCGCGTTAACTTCTTCAATCTCTATGCTCGAAGTTCCCGTTGCATTTTTGGTAGATAACAAAGGCATGCGCCGAAAAAAGGCCACCATAGTGCTAACCTTTGTCGTATTTGCTTTTAGTACTATTATTGTTTTGAATTTTGATGCTTTGTTTGGTTTAGTTATATCCCTAACGACTGAATACAGCCAACCATTACTGGGCTTAGTGCTATGTATTTTTGCGGGTTGGATTTGGCGCAGAAATGAAATATTGGCAGAGCTAAAACAAGGTGATGAAAATGCTGAACAATCCTTGTTTTGGAAAATTTGGCCTTGGTATGTCAAGTTTGTGTGTCCGGTGGTCATTGCTGCCATGTTCTATCGTTCGGTAATCTAAGGGATTAAAATGAGCCAGCCTAAAGCACCAAGTTTATCAGACGCATTAATTCCGATTGTAAGTTTAATCATAATGATGGGCAGCGCCGTTTATCTCTTTGGCGATGCATCCTCCTACGGCCCTAATCAAATCGCGCTTTTGATCGGTATGTTTCTAGCCGCGATCGTTGGTATTAAAAATGGTCACTCGTGGCATTCTATAGAGGAAGGGATAGTCAAAGGTATTTCAATGTCTTTGGGCGCATGTTTAATATTACTTGCTGTAGGCTCTTTGATTGGTACGTGGATGCTGGCAGGTACGGTTCCCACTCTTATTTATTATGGCTTATCCATTCTCAACCCAACTTTTTTCTACGCTGCCTCTGCGCTCATTTGCGCCGTTGTTGCTATGAGTATTGGTAGTTCGTGGACCACAGCCGCTACTATTGGTGTTGCTTTAATAGGCGTTGCAACCGGCATGGATATGTCCCTTGCGATTACCGCAGGTGCTATTGTTTCTGGTGCTTATTTTGGCGATAAGCTCTCACCACTTTCAGAAACCACCAACCTTGCACCAGCGATTGCAGGTACAAATTTGTTTGAACATATTAAATATATGTTGTGGACAACCGTACCAAGCTTTGTCATCGCGCTTATATTATTTTCAATTTTAGGGTTACAGGAAGATACCGGTACGGTGAGCAATCGCATCGAACAAATGCAAATATTGCTCAATCAAGAATTCAATATTGCCTGGTACAATCTTATCCCTTTGTTTGTTCTCTTGTTGTTAGCAGTTAACAAAATGCCAGCTTTTCCAGCAGTAAGTATCGGCGCACTTTTGGGCGGTATTTGGGCTTTGGTTTTTCAAGCAGATTTAGTCTCTGGTATGTTGGAGAGTGAGTTTAGCGATTCAGTGACTAGCCTCATGGTGGTGTGGACGGCAATGTTCGATGGCGTGGTGTTTTCTACCGCCGACGAGAATCTAAACTCTCTTTTGTCACGTGGCGGGATGTCGAGCATGCTCAACACAATTTGGCTAATTATTTGTGCTATGTCTTTTGGGGCAGTGCTTGAAAGGATAGGCTTACTCACCGCGATTGTCTCTGCTGCACTTAAGGGCGCTACGTCCGCAGGGGACATGGTTTCACGTACCATTTTGACCTGTATTGGAACAAACTTGGTCACTGCAGACCAGTACATCAGCATCGTAATGCCTGGTCGCATGTATAA
Organism: uncultured Glaciecola sp.; assembly: GCA_964418575.1. Taxonomy (GTDB): domain Bacteria; phylum Pseudomonadota; class Gammaproteobacteria; order Enterobacterales; family Alteromonadaceae; genus Glaciecola. Next base: position 5,509 of record CAYQMI010000104.1, on the reverse strand, counting down.
AGAAGAGTTTAAAAAGCGGAATCTTCATCAACTCAACCTTTCTCGAAGCTTAGAAGACGGCGGAACGATAACTTCTCCGCTGATCCCTTGGAATACCTGTGGAGCTTACATGCAGAGCGTTTTAGGTGTGCATCCGTTTAGCTATATCTTCTATGCGTTCTTTAATTTAATTAACCCAATACTTGCCATCATCTACGCATACTTTGGGATAAAAATATTGCGTTTAGAGCCACCAAAAGTTGAGTTAAGAGATAAAGAGGCGTAAATCAAAGCCTCTTTATGTCAACATTTGAAGCTCAATTGCTATTCTGTAAAATATCGTTTTACGCAGCACGTTCATCAATCATGCGAAACCCCTACTGCTCATTTTAGGGTCATCCATCATCATCTTTTAAGCGAGGAACTCATATGTCAAATACCATGATTGCGACACGAAGAGAAGACTATCGAGAGTCTGATTATCGTATAGATACTGTGGACCTATGCTTTGAGCTTAATCCACAAAAAACCATCGTGAAGAGCAAGTTAAAGGTAACGCGTAACAACTCTGAGGCAAGCGAATTAATACTTGATGGAAAAGAGCTCTGTTTTAAAAGCTTGAAGATTGATGGCCAGCAAACGCTTAAAAACAAAGACTATAGCTTGAGTGAAAACGGCATCACTATCAAACTCGACAAAGACAGCGCGCTGCTGGAAATAGAAAATACTATCTCACCGGAAAACAACAGCTCTTTGGAAGGTTTATATTTTGTCAGCAAGGCTTTTTGTTCTCAGTGTGAGGCTCAAGGCTTTAGAAAAATCACCTATTTTTTAGATCGCCCCGACGTTTTATCAATCTACACCGTGTCGATAATTAGTGCAGACCCCAAACTGACCTATCTATTGAGTAACGGCAATAAAATCAGTGATGAGCAATTAGAAGATGGTCGCCGCAAAGTGGTATGGCATGACCCACATTACAAACCTTGTTATTTATTCGCCTTAGTTGCGGGGCATTTTGATTGCTTAGAAGATACTTTTGTTACCAGTGAGGGTAGAGAAGTTGCGCTTCAAGTGTATGTTGATGAGGGGCGACTGCATCAGGCTGGACATGCCATGGAGTCGCTTAAAAAGGCCATGAAGTGGGATGAGGAAACCTTCGATCTTGCCTACGACCTCGATATTTACATGATTGTTGCGGTCGACTTTTTCAATATGGGCGCGATGGAAAACAAAGGCTTGAATGTATTTAATTCAAAGTTTGTGCTCGCTGAGCCTGCCACCGCAACCGACGAGGATTATTTTAATATTGAGTCGATTATTGCTCATGAATATTTTCATAACTGGACGGGTAACAGAGTTACCTGTCGTGACTGGTTTCAACTCAGTTTAAAAGAAGGCTTAACAGTATTCAGAGACCAGAAGTTCTCAGCAGACATGAGCAGTGAATTAGGCTGCAGGATCAAACAGGTTAAGGTAATGCGTGAGCATCAGTTCGCTGAAGACGCAGGTCCTATGAGCCATCCTATAAGGCCTGACGAGGTGATGGAAATGAATAATTTCTACACTGTTACGGTATACGATAAGGGGGCTGAGGTTATCCGTATGCTGCATACCTTATTGAAGCCTGAGGGTTTTAAACGTGGCATGGATTTGTATTTCGAGCGCTTTGACGGGCAAGCTGTGACCTGTGACGACTTTGTGCAGGCTATGCAAGATGCAAACAGCGTTGATCTGAGTTCATTCAAAAGATGGTATTCGCAATCAGGTACGCCGTTGGTTGAAGTGGTTTTTGAGCAGGACGCATTGGTAATTAGACAAGTCAATCTGCCTACTGCTGATCAGAGTGAAAAAAGCGATTTATATATACCATTGAACATTAGCTTACTAGACGAAAAAGGTAATGAGCATTTTATTGATGAACAGCAAAGCCGCACGTTTGTGTTGGAGCAGAGTGAGGCAAAAGTTAGCTTACCGGCTTCACTGAAAAATGCTGTGCCAGTGCTGCTCAGTGACTTCTCAGCGCCGGTTAGAGTGGCTTACGATTACAGTATAAAGGACATGCTGCATATTATTTATTTTGCGCAAAATAACTACGCAAAGTGGGATGCTAGTCAGATGTTATACACAAGGCTCATTAGCGCTGAATATTCTAAGCTGCAAGGAGAAAGTTCTGAGCAAAAGTCAGACAACACCCTTGATGAGGTGTTTACAGATTTAGTTAAATACATTAGCGATGCTCAGCTTTCACCAGACGTGACTGCTCAAATTCTAAGTATGCCAAGTTTTGAAACGCTTGCTGGAGATTATCAGGCACTTGACCCTCAAGCTTTATTGACAGCCATAAATTCCGTGTATGCAAAGTTAGCAGCTGCTTTTGGTAATTGGTGCGCAGATTTTATAAATCAGCACAAAGGCTTTAATTATGAATATGAGCAAAATCAAGCCAATCAGCGCACTTTGCTCAGTGTTTGTTTGAAATTAGCTGCTATGAATGCGCAAGCGTTGGGTGAAGCAACAACACTACAAACGCGTTACGAAAATGCAGATAACATGACCGATAAGCTCGCTGTGTTAAAAGCAGCACAGCAGTCTGATATTGCTGTATTTGATCAGCTTATGCTCGTATTTGAGAGCGAGTATGGCGATGACGCAGTTGTTATGGATAAATGGTTTGCATTGCATGCAACTGCAGAGCGTGAGGATATCTTATCGCGCCTTGATTTATTGCAGGCTCACAGCCAATTCTCAATTAAAAATCCCAATAAAGTGCGTTCACTTATAGGGAGTTTTGCGTTTTACAACAGTAAGGGCTTTCATGCTCCTGACGGCAGTGGCTATCGATACGTTGTTAACTATTTATCTCAGCTTGATAAAGTCAATCCTCAGGTTGCCTCTAGGATAATTACACCTCTATTGCAACTAAAACGCTATAATCAGAAGCATCAAACTCTGATCCAAGAGCAGTTGGGTCGCTTATTCAACCAAAAAGAATTAAGCAAAGATTTGTTTGAAAAACTGTCCAAGACTTTGGCGAAGGCTTAACTAAATAGCGCAATATGAAGACATATATATTTGATATCAGCATGTCGTATGCCAAATGCCAAGATTTATATGCACAACAAATACATTTCGTCATTGTTCATGCGCGAACGGGAGAGAGGCTTCAGCTACCAAAAGATAACCTGAAGCAGTTTTTACTTCCCTCTGGTATCGAAGGGAGTTTCGAACTGAAAGTAAACGAGCATAACAAAATTGTCTCTTTACAAAAATTGAACAATTACTGAGCAAAAAAGCAATAATCGACAAATAATAAGGGCTTTAATTGTTAACTGGTACGATTAGTTCTTGCGAATGATGTAAAATGATGTAATCATTTTGTTAATTGAAGACATATGTCTACACTAATCGTATTGCGATTGTATTGGAGAAGGTAAACGCATGACAAACAAGCCGAGTGCATATAAGAAGTCTACGCTAGCAATAGGGATTGCAGCCGTATTGGCCGCTGCGTCGAACGGCGCAAACGCAGCAAATTGGAATTTTGGTGACGTCGACGTCACTTTTGACTCCAACTTTACGCTTGCTACTAGCATCCGTGTTGAAGACCGTGATTTTAGTTTAATTGGTAACAGTAACCAAAGTCAGTTCGATTGGAGTGGTTATAATGCTGCTACTAATGTTATTTATCCTAGCGGTGATGTTTGGTCGCTTGCGGGTGACGGCGCATATTCGACCAACGGCGATCTTGGCAATTTGAGTTTTGATCCAGGGCAAGCGTTCTCTACCCAGTTCGTTGGTTTGCATGAGCTTGATGTTCGCTACGGTGATTTTGGATTTTTTGCTCGTGGTTTTTACTTTTATGATTTCGAACTTATGGACAATGAGCGTGACTGGCAAAATCCCATCACTGGCGTAACCGTTGACCCATGTCGCGATCCAGAAGCAAGAGACGAGCTGTGCCGCGATGCACGTATGCTTGATTACTTCGTTTACGCAGACTTTTACCTCGGTGATATGCCTGTTAGCTTGCGCTTAGGTGATCAAGTGGTGTCATGGGGTGAGAGCACTTTCATCCAACACGGTATTAATACAACTAACCCAGTAGACGTAACTCGCGCGAGAGCACCTGGTGCCGAACTCAAAGAAGTATTCATTCCAGTAGGCATGGTTTACGGTTCAATAGGGCTAACAGATACCGTTAGTTTGTCAGCTTATTATCAATACGAATACGAACGCTCATTACTTCCCGTTGCAGGCAGCTACTTTGCAGGCAATGACTTTGCGGGCGAGGGTGGTTCATTCAACTTAGTTCAACTAGGTTTTACCGGAAATCCAGATATTGATGCCGACACTTTGGTTACTGAGCTTAACGAAATCGGTAATGCATTGCGTGCTGGTGCCATTGACCCTGCAACTGCAGGTCAACTTTATTTAGCGTACCCAACTAAAGTAGCGGTACGTGCTCCAAGTGATGCTGCGCAAGATGAAGCTAGTGATTCTGGTCAGTATGGTGTGAAGCTCGGTTGGTTTGCTGAAGATTTAAACGAAACTGAGTTTGGTTTTTATCACATCAATTATCATTCGCAGCGTCCGCTTGTTTCAGGCCGTACTTCTGACTTCAGAGCTGAAAGTATTCAACAAGATCTTGGTATGCTTGCTACCACGCTTATTACTCGTGACAATTTAACTGATTTAGGTGCGTTTACTGAGTCTCGTTTCGCTTATCCAGAAGATATCAAGCTATATGGTGTTAGTTTTAATACTAACGTTGGTGAAACCGCTATTGCCGGTGAATTTGCATACCGTGTTGATGAGCCACTTCAAATTGATGATGTAGAGCTACTTTATACTGCGATGCCAGAACAACTTGCAAACGCGGGTTTACGCCCTGATTTAGCCGGAATCTCTCAGCTTAATAACATCGGTAGAGGTGTTGGACCGGGCGAAACAGCAGAGGGCTTCTTGCTTTCTGACACTTGGCAAGTACAAGCAACCGCATCGCATGTATTCGGACCGATTCTTGGTACCGACAACTTTATCATGCTCGGTGAAGCAGGTTATGTAAAAATTGTAGACTTCCCAGATCCAAACGTGATCCGCTTAAATGCCCCGGGTACAGCAAGAACGCCCTCGCTTGAGCCTGATCCAGTCACCGGAAGCAGCAGAGAAGGTTTGCATGTGGGCTTATCCAATGGTCCAGAAACCAATCCTTTCTCCACTTCTGGTGCTTGGGGTTACCGTTTATTAGCGGTTGCTGACTACAACAACATTTTTGCAGGATTGAACTTAAGAGCAAGAGCGACGTTCTCACACGATGTGAACGGTACAACGCCTGATCCGCTATTCTTATTTTTAGAAGACAGCAAATCAGCAAACCTAACATTAACTTTCGACTATTTGAGCAAGTGGTCGTTTAGTGCTGGTTATAGCGCGTTTTGGGGTGGTATAGGTACAACTAACGCGTTAAGCGACAGAGACTTTGTTTCATTTAATATTAAATATGCAATTTAAGGACGTTAAAATGATG
>CAYQMI010000103.1:5140-13124 GCA_964418575.1 uncultured Glaciecola sp. | reverse complement strand
CGGATGTTATAAAATAGATCATAACTAAGCTTAAAACCTAAGCCCGTGATGGGCTAAGGAAGCTAAGCAAACCATGCAAGCACGCTAACGCTAGTGTTGTACTTACACCAAAAAAATGCCCAACAGGATTCAATCGCCCGTTCTCAAGACCACAGCTGCAACACACATGATGATGAACATGGTCAAGGTTGATATAAAAAGCTCCCCTCTTGCCAAAATACCCATCACAAATAAAGCCAGAGAAGACGCACAAGCCACTAAAAACCGGCTAGCAAACTTTTTTAACAATCGTGAAGGTTTGCCAAGCTTTGATGTGAATTTCATGTTTATTGGGTGCCTGTTTTGATTGCGATACTGCTTGATACTAAGGATGCAGTAAAAGCGGTTAAAGCCACCGCTGTCCCTATCCCTGGAATAAACAGCAAACCTGTAAAAAATATAGCTCCAGCCATAGAACCGCCATAAAGTGCGTCACTGGAAATTGAATTATTTGTGCGTATTCGACTACCCTCTGATACTAAAAATACCTCTTCATTGGATAGTGATGTAATTTTTGCGTTATTCATAAATGCTCCTTATAAATACTGCCTTATTGGAGTATTTATAAGATAAACAAAGCAAGTGCTTCTGTATGCTGTACTTAATATGAGTTTTACAATATCACTAATCTCTTAACTAACAACAAATTATATTTAGACGTCTAGACACCCATAACTTATTACACTATGATACTCAAGATCATTCAGAGAAAGTCACCAGACTTCGCCAACCTGTCGTAAGATAAGGTGGTTTTTGTAGCCGAGCATATGCTTTTTTAAGCATAGAAGGCGCAAAATGAGCCTCTTTGTAGAGGAATGGCAGCTTTCTCCTTATCTTAATTGTTAATAATGGAGAAATTATGAATAAGAGCAATAAAAATGACGGCATGGATTATGTGAGAAAATGCGAAATTGAAGAAGAGCTCAATTTTAAACCGCATATTTTTGTCGAAACTAACTTTGTTCGTAAGCGCGAAATGGTAATGGTCATGGCGCTTTTAGAAAATAGACGCACTATTGTTCTCCCACCAGATATCTATCAACAACCACTAGAACAGGTTGCGCCACTTCTTGGACCTATCATAAAAGAGCATTACGCAAAACAAGCTGACGGCAAATTGATGATTTGGGGAACAATTGTTTCGTATAAGTACTTTTATAACATGGAAGAAGCGCTTGTATACAACACCGATGGTGGCATTGTAGGCATTAGCAAAGAACCTCTGCCGCAGCGCGCAAGATCAGAATGGGCAGACAACTTTGCGATAGTCCCTAATAAGGATGCTTAACGTGAATATCTCAGGAAAATAAAAAAAGGGAAATAGCCTTTAAAGCTATTTCCCTAATCAGATAACAACCTAACTAAAAATCAGCCTGCAACACCACCCTATATCTTGCATCTCCTTTTTCAAGATGTTCCATTGCCTCATTAACTTGGCTCATATCATACATTTCTACCATCGGGCGAATGTTGTGTAGAGCCGAGAAATCGAGCATTTTGGCAATGGTTCCGGGGCTGCCTACGGGGGAGCCCGATACTGATTTTTGGCCTAGAATCAAGTTAAATACACCAATATCCAAAGGCTCCATGGATGCGCCAACAAAATGGAGGCGTCCTTTGGGTTTTAAGGTGCTTAGGTAAAGGTTCCAGTCGAGTTTTACGTTAACCGTTGAGATAATTAAATCAAAACGTGCGGCGGCTTGTTCAATTTCATTTTCGTCTCGTGAGTTAATAACATGGTGTGCACCGAGCTGTTTAGCCTCGTTCGCCTTGCTCTCGCTTGAGGTAAATGCCGTTACTTCGCAGCCCCAAGCGTTTAAAAACTGCAAGCCCATGTGGCCTAAACCACCTATGCCAATCACAGCCACTTTGTCTGTAGGCTGAATATTAAACTGTACCAATGGGTTAAATACCGTTATCCCGCCGCAAAACAAGGGGCCCGCCGATTTCATATCGATGCCCGAGGGTAACTCAACTACCGAACGCTCGTTAGCTTGCACATACTCAGCAAAGCCGCCATGACGCCCTGCAATAGTAGGCCGAGCACTGGAGCACAAGTTATCATCTCCCTCATCGCAGCTATAACAAGACCCACAGTAATCTGCGTGCCAACCTAGGCCAACGATTTGACCTAGCCTATCGCTCGACACGCCCTCGCCTACCTCTACAATTTCGCCCACCACCTCATGACCAGCTACTATAGGGTACTCAGACATTCCCCAATCGTTGTTTATCATCGATAGGTCGGAGTGGCATACGCCGCAAAAAGCCACTTTGATCTTTACTTCATTGCTGGCAAGTTCAGGTAAGCTAATGTCTACTAATTCGAGTTTGCCACCTGCTTTTGCTGCTGCATAAGCTTTTGTCATATTAAGCTACCTCTTTACTTCTTAGTCTTTTTTGTAATCGTCATGGCAGGCTTTGCACGTTGCGCCAAGCGCACCTATGGTTTTGCGGTACTCATCTTCATTTCCTGCTTTTGCAACTTGCTGCACGGCAATAGCTGCATTCACCATATTTAAGGATTTTTCGTTGAAATCTGCCATATTTTCCCAAATTTCGTCTTTCGCGCCGGTTTCAATGTCGAAGGCACGTGCATCGGGTGCAAAGTAATCGTCCATCATGAGCCCGAGTTGCTCAATGCGCTGACCGTTTTTCATCATCACGTCTGCATCGTAGGGCATCTCGCCTTTAGCCATGGCACCTAGTGGGCCCATGTTGCTGCGTACCAACTGTAAAATTGCTTGGCGAAACTGCACAGTGGCTTTGGCTTGCTTTTCTGATTCAACGGTCTGAGAAACGGCTTGCGCGCTGGCTAAAATAGCAACCATTGCAAATAGAGAGATGAGCTTTTTCATAGTAATTCCTTAAGTTAAGTAAATGTATTTACTAGTTTTTATTATCAAAGTGTTTTTTTCAAGCAAGTAATTATTGTGTTTGAGTAATGTACCTTCACACTCTTGTCTACGCATTCAATCACAACTGGATTACAATCCGTTCAGTCGAATGCGCTTTATTGCTTATAAACCTTACCGTCTTTCATCACAAAGCTAACGTTTTCCATCAATGAAATATCATCAATAGGGTTGCCATCAACGGCAATAATGTCTGCCAAAAAGCCTTCTTTTATTTGGCCTAGCTCACTTTGTTGTTTGAGTAAAGTCGCGCTGTTAATAGTTGCTGCCTGAATTGACTGCAGCGGTGTCATGCCAAATTGCACCATTCTCGAGAACTGTTTGCCGTTGTCTCCATGCGGATAAATCGCTGCGTCTGAACCAAACACCATATTTGCGCCTGCCTTCACTGCTTGACGAAAGCTCTCGCGCTGTGCTTTTGATACCAATTTTTCTTTATTGATGTTTTCTTCTGGCACGCCGTTAGCTTCGCCAAAAGCCAAGGTGTATTCGGTGTTGTAAATATCACACGACAAATACGTACCGTGTTTAAGCGCCAGTTCAATGGCCTCTTCGTCCATAAAACTGCAGTGTTCTATTGAATCAATACCTGCGCGGATGGCTGCTTTTATGCCGCTAGTGCCATGCGCATGTGCAGCTGCAATTAAGCCTCGCATGTGAGCTTCTTCTACTGCGGCTCTTATTTCATCTTCTGTTAGCTGCTGAATGCCTACTTTGGTCCCTTTTGAAAAAACGCCGCCGGTGGCGCACACTTTGATGGTATTCGCCCCATACTTGATGTTTTCTCGCACTTTTTCTCTCACCGCCCAAGGTCCATCAGCAACGCCTTTTGATTTACTGTTTGCCTCTGGTGGGGAAAAGTTGTCATCACAATGCCCACCCGTGACTCCAATCGAGTGCCCAGCGGCCCAAATTCTGGGGCCGGGTACTTCTCCCGCATTAATTCCGTCGCGCACCGCAATGACCGAATAGCCTGCAGCCCCTAAATTGCGTACTGTGGTAAATCCTGCCATTAAGGTTTTTTGCGCGTTTTTAACCGCTTTTACCGTTTGACGCGGGACGGAATTTCCGCGAGAAGCTAAAAAGTTTTCTTCAGCATCCCCTGTTAAATGCACGTGCATATCCATTACGCCGGGCAAAATGGTTTTGTCAGTTAAATCAATCACAAGCGCGTTGTCACTGGTCTCAAGCTTGCCTTGTTTATCAATTTTAATAATGCGATTGTTTTCAACCAGTACCGCGACGTCTTTTGTTAGCTTGCCGCTTTCAACATCTAGCATGGCACCCGCATTGATTAAGGTTTGATTTGCAAATACGTTTGTACAAAAGATGAAAGAAATACTAGCGAAGGCGAATAATGTGCGAATCATAGGGCTACTCTTATTTTGGTTTAGTAATAAGAGTAGTCGTAAGTATGAAAATGATCTAGCTTGTATTTGCTATATAACGACTATCGATGAAGAAGTGGGCAATAATCGAGCGGCTTTGGTGTTATATCCGCGAGAGTGAGCCCACCGAAGTTTACAGAAGTTATTTAATAAGCATCTATAATTGGCTTCAGTTGTTTCGTTAGGAGATCCCTGCTTTCGCAGGGATAACCATGTATGGCTTAAGCGAGAAGCCTTGAGCCTTTGTAGGAATCACTGGTTTTTGGTAAGCGAACATGATTGCGCTTAAGGGCAAATGCTAAAACTGATAGGTTACGCCAACAAAGCCGTCTAAGGTACTGCTGTCTTCAACAATTGGGCTGTCTTTAATATCACTCGCTAGGCTCAACCAGCGTGTTTGCGCAACTACTTGCCAGCTCTCTGCAAAGCGATAATATCCACCAAAGGTAACTCCACCTTGCCATACTGCGTCTACTTCGTATTGAGCAAACTCGGAGTTATTTGCTTCTTCTTGCGATACGCCAAAGTAATATGTTGCATAATTATCGCTCAAATACTCTACCTGAAGGCCCGCCGTAAGTGCCCAGCTTCTGTCGGGAGCGCTAGTGAGTACGCGCTCAAAATTAACTGCTCCGCGCTGACCGTCGTGTTTATTTGTTACATCGGTTTGAAAAACCGCTGAAAACTCACCAATGGCCGTTGGATAAATATAACGAATGCCCGCAAGTACCGAAAAGTCTCGTTTTTCAATACCGTCTAATTCGTCGCTTTCATCCACTTCTAACTCGTTAGGCGCCAGTTCCACACTAAGGCGCAGGCTTGGCTCGTTACGATTCAGTCCCGTAAGTTTATATTGCAACGAAGGACCACGCCACAGAATGCGCTCACCTTCATAAGCAACAATTGGGATCACGAAGGCTTCTGTTTTCAGGCCTTTATAAGGCGTTGCACTGCCGATTGCGCCAATACCTGCAGACCATTGCGCATGTGCTGCACCAGAGAGAAAAGCAAGTGCTAAAAAGCTATATTTATGTTTCATTGAATTTCCATCAGATTCATTATTGTGAATAATTATAGGTAGTTACGCTCGGTGTAAGCACTAAGTTTGATTATTAAAAAGGTTTAACCGTTAAACGCATGTTGTTATTTAAATACTTAAGCACTCAATTTTTAAAGACTTTTAAATGAAAAAACCCAAGCCGAGAGTGCTTGGGTTAAATAGAGCTTAGTTTTGCCTAAAGATTTGATTTAAAAATCATCTGCTAAAATTAACTGCGGTCCTGCGCCTGGCATGTCACCGTCTACTGCAATTGCTGTATAGATTTTACCTGCTTCTAAGCTAAGCACAGGGGTTTCTATGGCTGCTGTCATGGTGCCAGTAGGCGTGACTGTTACCACATAATCGCCTGCATTAAGCTGCACATATCCGGTTTCTGCTAGCATACCTGTGTTATAAGGTACGGCTGCAAATGCAGGTGTCGCGCCCATGATATTGCCGTCGGCGGTTACATAAATATCAACAGGGCCCGTTGCTTGTGATGCGTGAAATATTCGCACTTGGGCGGCGGTAGCTAAACGTCTTCCGTCGTCAACAATTAGGTCAAGATCAGCCATTGCTAGGGTGTTATTCGCCAACGCTGTGTAGCGCATGCCTGCCATTAAGCTCACCGCGGCATCATCTATTGCAACGATACTGTTGTCGGCATCTGCTTTTACATCAAGTAAATAGTCGCCGGCGCTTACGTCAATATAGTCAGTTACACCTTTGAAAGGGGCACCATCGAACAATAGCAGTTCGTCATCACCTAAATCGGCAAATACGTCTACCGCAGGCGCATCTGCTATGCCGTGAATAGCACGTACCTTAGCGCTGGAATTAACATCAGCAACTACAAACGAGGCATCGCCATCTGCCACTAGCAAATTAATTGGCGCATTGCCTGCGTTTGTATTTTCAGTCGCTGAAATTAAAAGGTCTGCGCCCGCACCTAAATCAAGCGGACCAGAATCAAACACCACAGTTGTTGTGCCTGCTACTGCTACGCGGATTTGATAAGTACCCGCTGGAACCTCTACTTGACCAGTAAAATCCATAAATGCTAGCGTTGCTAAAGGTTGCTCTGTTGCAATATCAGTATCAGGGGCAGTTACGTATACATCAACGGTCGGAGCGTCGGGGGCTGCGTGCACTACTTGCGCTCTTATGTTACCTGAGCCTACAGCAGATTCATCGTTAACTACCAGCAGTGGACTGATATTTGCGGTATCACCTACTGCAAGCACATTGTATTCTTTGTCATTTTCAAGCGTTGCCGGTAAATCTATAACAGTCACTGTTTCGCCACCTGGCAGTTGAGCTTCTACTGCAAAATTAAACGGGCCAGTTCTGAAAAAAGATAAACCAGAAGCGGTTTCATAAGCTAAGTCTTCAAGACCTGTAATAGCGTTACCGCTCGATAAAATATTTACATCGGGGGCGTCGGGTGATGCATGGATTATTCTCACCGCGGCATTTTCTGAAACCTCTGGCGGCATCATATCATCGTCTGAATCATTATCGCTGTCGAAGCATGCTGTTAGGGCAAAAACGCTTGCGAGAGTGATGAGTGTTGTTTTTATGTTTTTCATAGTCACTTTCTCTGTTGTGTTGGAAGCTTTGATGCGTTTTTTACCAAGCACTTAACAAAGAGGTTTAGTTTACATGTTAAATAAATGATTAAATTTAGTTAACTTTTAGATGAGGCGAAGTGATATAAGGCTTTTCTTATTGCGCAGAACAAAATGGTGCAGAGCTTAATATACAGAACGCATGGTAGACTTTTTTAAACAAAAAAGAGATAAACATAAAAAAAGCCGACCTTAGTCAGCTCTTTTGTCTCAGTGTAAACATTGCTTCGCCCTTTGAATGGCGAAGTAAATATCTTGTTAGCTTTTCAAATCATCAAAAAACTGCTTCACGCCATCAAAAAAACCTTTTTCTTTCGGACGATGTTTCGCGCCTTGCCCAGAACAAGATTTTTCAAACTCTTCCAACAGTTCTTTTTGTTTAGACGATAAGTTAACCGGCGTTTCAATTTCAACTTTACACATTAAATCGCCTACCGCACCGCTGCGCACTGATTTAACGCCTTTACCGCGAAGTCGGAACATTTTTCCGGTTTGCGTTTCTGGTGTGACTTTTAGTTTAACTTTGCCATCTAAGGTCGGAACTTCAATATCTCCACCAAGGGCCGCGGTAGTGAAGCTCAAGGGTACTTCGCAGTACAAGTTGTTGCCGTCGCGAGTGAATATATGATGGTCTCTTACATGTACCTGCACATATAAATCACCTGCTGGTGCGCCCTGCTCGCCTGCTTCACCTTCGCCGCTTAAGCGTATTCTGTCACCGGTATCCACGCCTGGTGGTACTTTAACAGACAACGTTTTGGTTTTTTCTACCCGGCCTTGGCCGCGGCATGGGCTACATGGGTCTGATACGATTTTACCTTTACCCGAACACGTTGGGCAGGTTTGCTGAACAGCAAAAAAGCCTTGGCGCATCTGTACTTGGCCATTGCCTTTACAAGTTGGGCAGGTAGATGCAGATGTGCCTTTTTTGGCACCAGAGCCATCGCAGGTATCACACTCAACTAAGGTAGGTAC
>CAYQMI010000103.1:0-5040 GCA_964418575.1 uncultured Glaciecola sp. | reverse complement strand
TGCCTTTTTTGGCACCAGAGCCATCGCAGGTATCACACTCAACTAAGGTAGGTACACGAATTTCGACTTCTTTACCGCGTACCGCTTCTTCTAAACTCATCTCTAAGTTGTAGCGAAGATCTGAGCCTTGTCTTGCGCGCTGCTGACGCCCTCTGCCGCCACCAAAGATATCACCAAACACATCGCCAAAAATATCGCCAAAGTCGCCGGCCCCGTGACCACCCGCGCCACGATTTGGATCAACACCTGCGTGACCATATTGATCGTAGGCTTGGCGTTTTCGAGGGTCGGACAATATTTCGTATGCTTCTTGCACTTCTCTGAATTTTTCTTCCAAAGACTTATCACCTTGCGCGCGGTCGGGGTGATATTTCATCGCGAGCTTTTTATAGGCTTTCTTTATTTCGCGCTCATCGGCACCTTTTGCCACGCCTAATACTTCGTAATAGTCTCTTTTAGACATAAACCACTATTCCTGCTAATGCATTGAATTTAAAAATTTGTATTTACGTATATCGTTAACACAACAGGCGCATATCCCTCTCGAGATAGCGCCTGATGCTAATTACAGCGATAAGAAATATTATTTTTTATCGTCGTCTTTTACTTCTTCAAACTCAGCATCCACTACATCGTCGCCACCCGCATCTTTTGCACCGGCTTCGCCTTGAGGCTGACCTTCACCGCTTTGCGCAGCAGCTTTAGCTTGCGCGATTTCCATCAGCTTGGCAGAGGCTTCGATAAGCGCCTGTGTTTTTTGCTCGATAGCTTCAACATCGTCAGCTTTACGGGCTACTTCTAACTCGTCGATGGCCGCTTCAATCTTGGCTTTCTCGTCAGCTTCTAAAGCATCGCCTGCTTCTTCAATCTGCGTACGAGTGCCATGAATCATGCCGTCTGCTTGGTTACGAGCAGCTACAAGTTTCTCAAATTTAGCATCCGCATCTTTGTTTGCTTCCGCGTCTTGCACCATTTGATTAATCTCGTCTTCACTCAAACCAGAAGAAGCTTTAATGGTAATTTTCTGCTCTTTACCGGTGTCTTTATCTTTTGCCGACACATGTAATATACCGTCTGCATCAATATCAAAGGTAACTTCGATTTGAGGCGTACCGCGCGGAGCAGGACGTATACCTTCAAGGTTAAACTGACCAAGCGACTTGTTACCCGAGGCTTGCTTACGCTCACCTTGTAATACATGCACCGTTACAGCCGATTGATTGTCATCAGCAGTAGAGAAGGTTTGCGATTTTTTGGTTGGTACCGTTGTGTTCTTTTCAATTAGCGGTGTCATCACGCCGCCCATGGTCTCAATACCTAAAGACAATGGCGTTACGTCTAGCAACAATACGTCTTTTACTTCGCCCGATAACACGCCACCTTGAATCGCTGCGCCTACGGCAACTGCTTCGTCTGGGTTAACGTCTTTTCTGGGTGCTTTACCAAAGAAATCCGTTACGTACTTTTGCACTAAAGGCATGCGAGTTTGACCACCTACCAATATAATGTCGTCGATATCGCCCACCGACAAATCTGCATCAGCTAATGCTTGCTTGAGCGGCTCTAAAGACTTTTTCACTAACTCTTCAACCAAAGACTCTAGTTTCGCACGTGTTACTTTAATCGCTAAGTGCTTAGGACCAGAGGCATCGGCAGTAATATAGGGCAAGTTCACTTCAGTTTGCTGTGCAGAAGAAAGCTCAATTTTTGCTTTCTCGCCCGCTTCTTTCAAACGTTGCATGGCCAATGGGTCTTTACGTAAATCAAAGCCTTGGTCTTTCTTAAATTCATCCACTAAATAAGTGATCATGCGGTTGTCAAAGTCTTCACCACCTAGGTGAGTATCACCATTAGTCGCAAGTACTTCGAAGGTGTGCTCGCCATCAACGTTGTCGATTTCAATGATTGAAATATCGAAAGTACCACCGCCTAAATCATAAACTGCAACAACGTTGTCGCCTTTCTTCTTGTCCATACCGTAGGCAAGGGCTGCAGCTGTTGGCTCGTTGATGATGCGCTTAACTTCTAAACCAGCGATACGACCCGCATCTTTAGTTGCTTGACGCTGAGCATCATTAAAGTAAGCAGGTACTGTAATAACAGCGGCTGTTACTTCTTCGCCTAAATAGTCCTCTGCGGTTTTCTTCATCTTTTTCAAAACTTCAGCAGAGATTTGCGGCGGCGCCATTTTCTCGCCATTACCCTCAACCCATGCGTCGCCATTGTCTGCTTTCACAATTGCGAAAGGCATGATGTCGATATCGCGCTGTACTTCTTCATCTTCAAAACGACGACCAATTAAACGCTTAATCGCGAATAAGGTGTTTTTAGGGTTTGTCACTGCTTGACGCTTTGCAGGTTGACCCACTAAGGTCTCGCCGTCTTGCGTGTAGGCAATAATAGAAGGAGTTGTGCGATCGCCTTCTGCGTTTTCAATTACTTTTGCTTTGTCGCCGTCGAGAACGGCAACACATGAATTTGTTGTACCTAAATCGATACCGATGATTCTACCCATGTATATCTCTCCAAAAATTCTTAATGTTGCTAAACTGTTTCAATGTTAAATAAGTGGGGTTAATACCCTTATTTTCAATAGGCTTATTTGACAATCTTGCAAATAATCCCTGAGTCTTTTGCTTAAGCCTGAGTATCTACGCCTTCTGAAGGCGCTCTTGATACCATTACCATGGCTGGGCGCAGCAAGCGCTCGTTCAATAAATAGCCTTTCTGCATCACCGCCATTACTGTATTTGCTGGTACCTCGGTTGACTCTTGCAAAGACATCGCCTGATGATGATCTGGATTAAATGCTTCGCCTTGTGGGTCAACAACTGTCAAACCAAATTTTTCAATTGTCGATAGAAATGACTTCAAAGTTAAATCTACGCCATCAAGTAAAGGCTTAACTGACTCATCTTCAGCATTTGCTGATTGCACTGCTCTTTCTAGATTGTCGAGTACTGGCAATAACTCACCGGCAAACTTCTCTAACGCAAACTTACGCGCTTTGTCTATTTCGAGCTCCGCTCTGCGACGAGCATTTTCAATATCCGCTCTCGCTCTAAGCACACCATCTTTTTGCTCATCGATAGTTGCTTTGGCAGCGGCTAGCTCTTCTTCTAGCGCTTGAATTTGCGCTTCTTCTAAGCTTTGTACTTGTGGCTGCTCAGCAGCTTCCTCTTGCCCATCGACGACTTCTTCTTGATTCTCGTCAATCACGACTTCTTCAGGTTTAGGCTGATTGCCATCAGGTTGTTGACTCATTCTATTCTCCGCGCTTACTTTGGCTGGTCAATTCTTTGCAATGCTGGCTATAATGGGGATAAATCAGAGGGCTTCAAGGCACTTTTTTGATTTTTTTTAAGTCTGGCAATAGTGAAGGCGATAGCTGCCTTTAAAGCCTGAGATAGCTTTGTAATTGAGCGACTGAATGGGCGCTGCTGAATACACACAAAGCCATAAGGCAAATAAGAACCAGACCAAATACTAGGAACAAAGATGTTTTCAATTTGGACTTTAGCATCAATCACTGGTGTATATGTCGTCTTGCTATTTGCAGTAGCCATTTGGGGCGGTAAACAAGGGCGGCCGCCAAAAACAGTATATGCACTGGCGCTCGGCGTTCACTGCACTTCATGGGCCTTTTTTGGCACTACCACTCAGGCCTTGCAGTTTGGTTGGGCACTTATTCCTACTTATTTAGGCATTATACTGGTAATGCTTTTTGGTTTTTCCGCTCTACGTAAAATTGCGCATTTATGTCGCCAGCACAAAATCAGCTCGCTTGCAGAGTTTATTGGCATTCGTTATCACCATTCAAACCTACTAGCCGGTTTAGTTGTTGCGCTCTGCTTTATAGGGGTAATTCCTTACATTGCCTTGCAGTTAGATGCGATTAGTTCAGCAATTCAGCTCATGACAACAGAAAACACTGCATGGTCGGGTTCAGTTAGTCTGTACGTTACTGTATTTATGGCCGTGTTTTCTATTTGGTTTGGTACACGTACCTTAGACCTCACTCAAAAGCGCAATGGTCTTATGTTTACCATCGCTTTCGAATCCGTCTTAAAGTTGATTGGCTTGCTAATAGTAGGCATATATTGTGTATATATATTATCTGATGGTTGGCTAGACTTAACCGACAAAGTGCTTAGCAACGAAAGCACTCGAGAAGTACTACAACAGCCTTTTTCTATATGGATATATAGCAGCCATATCTTACTTGGCGTTTGTTCTATGTTCTGTTTGCCCAGACAATTTCATATTAACTTTATTGAAAACAACAGCGATGAAGAGCTTCATCATGCGCGCTGGGTCTTTCCATTATATTTACTGCTGATGACGCTCTTTATTTTGCCGATTGCACTTACCGGTCAGCTTCTTTTTAACCAAGGGGAAATCAACGCCGATAACTTTGTTCTGTCTATTCCCCTGGCGCAAAACAATTACTTTGTTAGCATTATGGCCTATATTGGCGGCTTAGCAGCATCTACCAGCATGGTAATTGTGGCCACCTTAGCATTAGGGAACATGGTAGCAAACAACCTGTTAACTCCTCTTTGGATATATTCAAAGCATATTCGCCAGGGCCAGTCCAAGCTTTCGGTACATCAGTTGCTCAGAATTCGTCAATTTACCATTGCCGTTCTGCTCATTATTGCCTTCTGGTACCATCAAAACATCAGTCAGTCTGCTCCTTTGGTAAAATCAGGTACCATCGCAATCGCATTAATGGCGCAAACCTTACCCGGTTTTTTACTTGGCCTTTATTGGCAAGCAACACAAAAATTGCCCGTGATAATAGGACTGCTAGTAGGCGCGGCGGTTGTCGTGACCAACATGCTCTACCCTGCTATTCTCACCAGCTACTATTTTGCTGCGCCACCAAGCGATACTGACTTTGCCAACGCAATTTTCTTATCACTAGGTGTAAACTTTTGTTTGGTAATTATTGGGTCTTTTCTTAGTAAACGCGATGATGGTAATCCTTTTAGCGAAAATACATTTATTCGCTCATCATTAAAAATTCCTGCTGATAAA
>CAYQMI010000102.1:0-13143 GCA_964418575.1 uncultured Glaciecola sp. | reverse complement strand
CTGTATTTGCGAGGTTCCCGCCTTCGCGGGAATGACAGTAGGGTTGAGAATGACAGTAGGGTTGAGAACGACAGTAGGGTTGAGAACGACAGTAGGGTTGAGAACAACAGTAGGGTTGAGAACGACAGTAGGGTAGGGAACGACAGTAGGGTTGAGAGCGACAGTAGGGTTAAGAGCGACAGTAGGGTTAAGAGCGACAGTAGGGTTAAGAGCGACAGTAGGATTTGCGTTCATAGCAAGGGCGTACTTATGCTCTTAGTGGCTTATACGCTCATTACTAGATGGCAGTCCCGTCGATTGCTCGGTACTTCGCCTTAGTCCTCTGAATCAGCCAACCCCATTTCCTGCATAATCTGACGCGCCTCTTCTGGAATGCGATTGGGGTTGTCTTTTCTTAGGTCGGCATCATTTGGCAGTGGTTGGCCGGTAAAGGCATGCAAAAAGGCTTCGCATAATAATTCTGAATTGGTGGCATGACGCAAGTTATTTACTTGGCGCCGAGTTCGCTCGTCGGTGAGTACTTTAAGCACATTGATCGGAATCGATACCGTCACTTTTTTAACTTGCTCAGATTTCTTTCCATGTTCAGCATAAGGGTGTATATATTTACCGTTCCATTGCGCCATTTTGATTGCCGTTTTTATAAATAGTTATATTAAAATTCTAACTGGAATAATAAAAAGGTCAATCTAGACGTGTAAACTGCTTGACGTCTAAACTATATTTGCGTAATTTAGACGTCTAAACGTCCATAAGGTTAATTCATGGTTTCTTACGCACAGGGCATAGACGCGCTCAATCAATCTCTTTCTGAACTCAGAGACATCGATGTGTCTTTTGAATTTTTTCCACCGAAAACGCCAGAAATGGAAAATACGCTCTGGAAATCGGTAGAACGTTTGGCGCCCTTGAATCCAAGCTATATGTCGGTTACTTACGGCGCAAACAGCGGTGAGAGAGATCGCACCCATGCGGTAGTGAAAAAAATCCATAGTGAAACCGGTGTACCAACCGCCCCCCACCTTACGTGCGTAGACGCGAGCAAAGAAGAATTAAAACAAATCGCACAAGATTACTGGGATTCAGGTATTCGCCGTATTGTGGCTTTGCGAGGCGATTTACCTGAAGGCGTTCAAAAAACCGATATGTATGCGAGTGATTTGGTTACCCTATTAAAAGACGTCGCTGATTTTGATATCTCTGTTGCCGCATATCCTGAAAAACACCCGGAAGCACGAAACGATCAATTTGATTTGCTCAACTTAAAGCGAAAGGCAGAAGCGGGCGCAAGCGAAGCCATTACTCAATTCTTTTTTGATACATCAGTATTTTTACGCTTTCGAGACCGCGCGGCAGCAGCAGGCATTGACCTTGATATTGTGCCCGGTATTTTACCCGTAACTAACTATCAAACCCTGCAGCGCTTTGCTGGATTTACCAACGTGCATGTGCCTGCATGGTTACATAAAATGTACGACGGACTCGAAAAAGACGACCAAGCTACTCGTAACCTGTTGGGTGCGAATATTGCCATGGATATGGTAAAAGTTTTGGCAAAAGAGGGCGTTAAGCACTTTCATTTTTATACCCTCAACCGCAGTGAACTGAGTTTTGCTATTTGTCACATGCTCGGGCTGCGTCGTCAAAAGTAAGTCTGTGCGCTTGTGTTTGGCACTTTGAATAATTGTGAGTACACTATAGCCTTCAAAGTAAAGGAAGTTTGGCATAGTGAGCTTACTGTTAAACAGCAAAAATTATTATGATTCTACAAAGCCGCTTGTTGTAGATATCGTAAAGTCGTTCTTTAAGCACTTACAGAGCGAGCGTATTACGGTATCTGCTGGGCATATGGCATATGTGAGCCTGCTTTCTTTGGTGCCGGTGGTCATGGTATTTTTTATGGTTATGTCGGCTTTTCCTGCATTCAGCGAGATGCGTGAACTCTTCGAGAACTTCATTTTCAGCAACTTTGTCCCGGCATCAGGCGACGTAGTCCAAACCCACATTGGTGAATTTGTTAACAATGCTTCTGAAATGGGCGCAGTGAGCATTGCGACATTGGTTGTGGTGGCGCTTTTACTGATTTCAAATATTGATAAAACCCTTAATCACCTTTGGAAAACCACAAAGCAACGCCCCATTATTTATACCTTCGCGATTTACTGGATGGTTATCACTTTAGGTCCTCTGCTTATTGGCTCTAGTATTGCGGTTAGCTCATACCTGGCTACCATTGCGGCTTTTGCAGACGACTACACGCCGGGTTTCGGCACTATGTTTTTGAAAATGGTACCTACTTTTGCATCAGTAGGTGCCTTTATGATTTTGTATATGGTGGTGCCTAATCGACACGTTAGAGCGCGTTATGCGATTTGGGGAGCAGTACTGGCAGCGGTATTGTTTGAGCTTTCTAAAAAAGGCTTTGCGTTTTATGTGTCGAGTTTTCCTTCCTATCAGATTATTTACGGTGCATTAGCCGTAGTTCCTATTTTGTTTGTGTGGGTTTACTTGTGTTGGATTGTGGTTTTGATAGGCGCGGTATTCAGTTACGCCGTTACCATCACTTGCGAACACTATCGCAAACAACAAGGTGGTGAGGGTATAGATGAACACGGCGTTGCGATTGTTGAAGAACAAAACTACGGGCAACACGAAAATCCGAGTGCGCCCGGGCCTAGTTCTGAACAAATTAAGGCAATAGACGAGCACACAAGCAAAAATATAAAGGTGCTTGCCAAGGGTAATGAATAAGCCGTAATAGCGTTAGCTCAAGTTATCCGTGCATAGCAGCGAATTTGTCTGCGAGCTGATCGAGCGTCTCTTTGTGGTTAGGGTCGGGTAGAATACATTCAACTGGGCAAACACTCACGCAGCTAGGCTCGTCGTAGTGTCCCACACATTGTGTGCATTTGTTGGCATCAATTTCATATATTTCACTGCCCATTTCAATCGCATCGTTTGGGCATTCGTCTGGGCATAAATCACAATTTATGCATTCATCAGTAATGTAAAGCGCCATAGTATCACTCCTCTTTAAGCCAAGTTCTAGCCAGTAAAAAAAGTATATAGCAATGGCACTGATGCTTGTTTGATTCAAATCAAGGAAGCATATCTCCAAACTAAGAACAATTAGTTGATGGCAAGGTGGACGAACCTAGAGATCAGACTGACGATATTATTGGTCCAACGATGTATTCCCCTTCTTTAGGGACAAATGGCTTTATCCAAGTGCTTTTCAATAATGACTGCACCATAAAACACTTAGAGTTTGACCAGTACCCAGAGTTACACACCTACTTAGTGGCGCAAAGAATTGCTTAATAAAACCACTAATTTGAACGCCTTACGATTCGCACCATTAAGAGATGTTTAGGCTTTTATGAACCGCTGGTAACGACCGTCATAGCGGTAATCGTGTTTATCAATAATTTTAATACGATGCACATCCGGGTGCGCCGGGTTAATAATATAATTGTACTCATGCGGGACAATAGCAGAAGGTACTTTCAGGTAAGCATGGGCGGCGGCGATCAGAAACTTTGTTCCCATGCTCTGCGTACCGTCAAGATTTGCAGAATGAATACTGTCCCAATTTTCAGGTAAATCATGCAATGTATATTGCTCATACGGCATGTCATCGGGAATATAGATAGATATCATAGACAAGTCAGGTACATCAATATCTTCTTCATGAATGAATTTCTCCAGCACCGACAAAGAACGAGAGCTAGCCGCGTAAACAACTAAGTTACCTTCCTTATGCCAACGACCGCTCCCGAATAGGCCCCCAATTCCTTTTAAATCGCTATACTCAGTCACGGCGAGACGGAAGACTTCCATTAAGCAGTGAAGCCGTGCTTAAGCTTATTCAAGGTATTGTTAACTTGTTCAATGCCAAAATAGTTGGAGCATAGAGCGCTTGGTGACTGGTTACCTAATGTTCGATTGGGCGTATTAAACCATTGCTGAGCTTTTTCTTCATCGCCAAAATAATCACAAAGGTTCAGAAAAAGTCGCGTGACCAGAAGCGCTTTCTCAGACGCTGCTTTGTTCAATTTTTCGCTGACATTTCCTACCTTAAATGCCTTGCCCGAGCTGAGCTGATTGATGCGTCTCGGGGAGACGTTGATCATCTTTGCAACCATATTCTTATCTACATGAAGCATTCTCGTCATGCTTGAGACAACCGCAATTGGCAAACCTTCATCCAGTACGTCGTTAACAGACAAATCGGATGGTGCAGGTAGATTGGTAAGCGCTTTATATTCTCGTTCAAGTGACATGATGACACCCAGTTATTTAAGTGAGTTTAGTATAGTTCAAAAATCAAACAAAAGGAAATTATTCCGAAATGAAAGGAACTATTGCTTAATAAGGCTGATCTCAGTATGAATTTATAGCTTTTTAACATTATCTCCACTGTCTCGGTCAATCAGCTTTACGAAGGGATTGACACCTGCACAAGCGGGCATCTTCAGCACCGTCAACGGAATGGTGTTGTCGCCACTTGCGATTCACTCATAAATTGCGCGCGAGCACTTCGATAAGCTGTGAGCGCGTAAAAGGTTTTATCAGCACATCTTCCATTCCTACATCGTAGCAACGCAGTATATCTTCCTGCAGGCCATGTGCTGTTGCAGCAATGATTTTATGCTGACGAATGTTTTCGTCGTTGTGATGTCGAATCATCATGGAAGTTTGATAACCGTCTAATATAGGCATTTGGCAATCCATGATAATAGCGTCAAAGGTTTCAGGCGACTGCAAAGTTGCCATAACTTGCGTGCCGTCCTCTACAATAGTCACTCTAGCGCCAACCGACTCGAGCATTTCCCTGCAGACTACTTGATTAATTTCATTGTCTTCCGCTAACAGTAAGTGCTTACCTTCTAAGGATTGGTTTATGCTCTGTAAAAATTGAGCGTAGTAGTTTGATACCGCTTCGATGATAAAAAGCGCGTCTTCTTTTTCTGATGAGCTTGGAATAATGAATGAGAACGCATCGCTTGAGAAATCACCAACAACACTGTCAAGCGCGCAAAGATGTTGTTGTGGTTTGCTGAATCGCTCAACTGACGCGACTAAGGTTTGCAAGGGCAGCGAATCAGGTACTGACGCGATAATAATGAGTTTCCAGCGGTATTCTTCTTTCAGTAAGCGAAGCAATGTTGAAACATCGGTTAATGGCTCAACGACAAGGCCTTGAGTTTGTGCTAATTCGCGCCAAATTTTTTGCTGCTCAAAATCTTTTACTAGCACCAGCGCATCGGGAAAAGAGTCAGGTTGTAGTGCATCACTTTTTGCTTGGGGAATATTGCCCATGGGTATGGTAAACCAAAATGTCGAACCGCCATTTTCCTCGCTTTGCATGCCCAGCTCACCTCCCATAAGACTGACGAGCTGCTTTACAATCGTTAAGCCTAAGCCAGTGCCTCCATATTTTCTGGAGAATGAGTTATCGAGCTGCTGAAACTCAACAAACAGTTTCTTCTGGTCTTCTGGTTTGATACCTATCCCGGTGTCATTTATTTCAAATTTAACGCGCGCATTGTCCAAATTACTAATATTGACAACAATACTGCCCCGCTCAGTAAATTTTAGGGCATTGCTGCATAAATTGTGGATGATTTGTTTTAAACGGTCTTGATCATTGGTCAGCGATTTGGGCAGGCTTTCATCGATACTTACAGAAAATGTCAGCTGTTTCTTTTTAGCTTCTAATCTATGGATATAAAGGGTTTCTTCGAGCAAGTCTGCAAGTGAAAACTCCTCCATTCTTAAACCTAGTTTGTTTGCCTCAAGCTTGCTGTAATCGAGTACCTGATTAACTAAATACAAAAGCGCTTGCGCATTTTGCGCCGTCATTTGATTGTACTCGCGCTGCTTTTCACTCAAATCAGTGTCGTTCATAATATCGGCAAGACCAACAATACCATTGATAGGCGTGCGTAATTCATGGCTCATATTCGCTAAAAATGCGCTTTTCGCCCGCATTGCTTGATTTGCCTCTATCGCAGCCTGTCGCATATAAGTAATGTCTTGAAAAGCGCCTTTGAGCTTTACTGGCTCACCATTTTCAAAATCAGCATAGCCTACTGCACGTACCCATATTTCTCTCTGTTTGGCGGTAATAAACGGAAGCTCCAAATCAAAGGGCTCGCCGGTTTGCATGCACACATTTACCGCATCCGTAATTACAGGAAGTGCCTGAGGAGCATAAAACTTCAGGGCTTGTTCTACTTCAATGGGCGAATCAATGGGTAGATCGTGAATATTATAGACTTCTTCTGACCAAGTGAGTTTATTGCTTTTGATATCTAATGAGTAAAACCCTAAGCTAGCGATGCGCGCGGTTGTTTCAAGTATGTCGTTACTTTCTTTAAGCTGTAACTCCAAACGACGCTGCTGCGTAAGATCTTTCACGAACACCGTAAAACCCTGTAGTTTTTCCTGCTCAAAAACCGGGTGTACAGAAATCTGAAGCACAAAATCGCGGGATTTCCCCTGCACTTTTAAGTCTTGTTGCGTGGATAAACCTTGCGACATTGAATGCTTAATAATCTCCCAGGCTTTTTTATCTTCTTCGGTTTTTGCGCGGTTTGCCAAACTAAGAAAAGACTGTTCAAGGCCAGTATTTAAGACATTCGCAAAAATATCTTCGGCTCCTTTATTGTGCCACTTAATAAAGCCTTGATGGTCGAGCAACAATACCGACTCTTGGGCATGCTCGGCGACGGCAAGCAACTGCTTATTTTCTTCAATACTGTTTTGCAAATTCTTTTCAGATTTCGCTAGCGAACTCGTCATTTCACTGAACAGGCTTGCTTCATTAATTGTGGCAACAGTAAATTGCTCATCGCGCAAATATAAAGGCTTTAAGCTTATTGATATAGGCACTATACGCTTTTGCTTATGCCAGCCTGGGAATGATAAACCTCGACCCATAGTGCGGCTTTTGGGATTTTGATGAAAGCTGTCTACCAACTGACCATGGCGCTGGCGATACTCTTCTGGAATAAGAATGCTGATGTTTTTATCGAGTATTTCGTGTTTCTGATAGCCGAAAATCGCTTTGATAGCTTGGTTGGCGAAAACAATGATGCCTTCCTGACTCAATACAATAACTGCGCTGGCGCAAGCGTCGAATATGTCGCTTACATCTTTTGAAATATTTATCCGATGTGACAAGTTCTTTGGCTCCAAAAGATAGTAGGCTCACTGCTTGGTTAACGTGAGGGCATTAAATATACGGAATGATGGATATATCGGCTTAACCCTCGATTTTATGAGCCCCTTGGCGTTAAGTGCTTATTATTACCATCCTAACTGTAAAGTCCGCCTCACGCATTTAGGCACAACAACAAATCTGGCAGAAACCTGTAACTTAACTTATAATCTTCCGCCTGTTTATACTGTTGGAGCTAAGCTTCCAATAGTGTGCGAATATTTTGATTATGCAAACGGAATTTTTGCGAAATGATATTGAAAAGCGCGTTTTTCACAACGGACATTTATGCAAACTACAAGCCCTAAAGTCAATGAACTACCACGAGTCAAAATAGTCGCTGTGGCTAAGGATGAGGCCGCATATTTTCCAGAATGGGTCTTTCACCATTTTTACTTTGGTGTTGACTCAATCGATGTGTACGTCAACAGAACGCAAGATAATTCAATCAGCATGTTGGATGAGTTAAAAAAGCATTATCCTAAACTCAATTATTATACTGCCGATTGGGTGGATATGATGCCTGCTGAAGTCTCATCTCGCATCCAATATGTATGTTACGGTATCGCTTTTGATAAGGCTGTTAAAGAAAAGGATTGCGACTACATTTTATATATCGATGTAGATGAATTTTTTATCGCTAAAGATTTTGCCACCAGCATTGGACAACTTCTCCAATCGCTAGATTTACCAGAATGTGTATGTTTGCAATGGTTGAACGAACAAGCCAAGGCAGAAACATTTTCGTCTCTCGATAGTAAGATATTCGGACAGCGTAACTTACTAGTAAAATCTGCAGTCAAGGTAAGCAGCAATGTCAAAAGAGTAAGTTTTCATGTGCCAACACTGCATGAGGGCGACATGATGTTAGCTAATGGTGATATTTTTGAACGAGACGGAGCTATCTATTCAAAGGTTAATCGCACTCTCGATAAAGATAGGGATTTTTTTATTCTTCATCGATATTATCGTTCAAAAACCGAGTACTGTGCTGCATTGGTAAAAAGCAATGCAGAACGCCATGCTTCAATAAAAACGAATAGAACGGGGTTTGTTATTGCTGATAAAGAAGAATGTCAAACAGTAGCTTTCCCAAAAGCGTTGCATTTGAATTACATAGAAAAGCGCGATGCGCTACTTAAAACAAAATCTATAGAGAACAGAATAAATGCCGCGCAAAAATTTATACTAGCGCGTGCAAATAACCTGATAAATGCTACAAAACAAACTAAGTTAAAACATCTTTCGTCGGTATACAAAGCGCTGCGCGGCACAGGACTTGAAGAAGAGTTTGCGAAACAAGTAGCAGGCTTGAGTGCGGTTAAAAAGTGTAGAGATAAATTTATCATCACAAAATGCGCGTTAGAACTTGAAACAGTGTCACTTGAGGCCGCGAAAGGCTTATGGAAACGGGCTTATGAGATTCACCCTCAAGGGCCGCTTATAAAGCGTAAATGTCAGCAATATAATCTGATATCAGCTACCGACGAGATTGCCACTAAGTAACATTTGAATTAAATTGCCCTTGATTGCCAATGGCTTCGGGGAGGGCTCTGCTAAGTCATTAATTACTCAAAACCTTTATGAAAAGCCGTTTTCTTTTAACAGCGGCACTAACCAATTTTCGAAGAGTTTGATTTTTTGCCACTGGAAGTGCTGCTCTGGTGCGACTAAGAAAATTGACCACGGACTTTTTTCTTCAAAATCGAGTACTTGAATCAACTCACCACTGGCAAGATAATTTGCAACTAATCCTTTATTAACAAAGGTAAACCCTCTGCCTGCTAGCGCATTTTCAATTAACATCATCGAATCATTAGAGCGTATAGACGAAGTAAGCTTAGATTTGTCCACATTAAAACGCTCACATGCTTTATCAAATACATGGTGAGTGTCGATGGAGGGGTCTTCAATCCATGGCAGTGAAAATATGTGTTTAGCATCATTAATATCTGCATTGTCTAACAACGACGGGCTCACGACAAAAATCAAATGATCGCTCATAATGCGTTTTTCATGTAGGCCTTTGTAATTTCCACCACCCATGCGTATGGCCAAATCAATATCGGCTTCACTGAAGTCAACAAGTTCGCTGGAGGGCGCGATTTGTACCATTAAGTCTGGATAGGCTTTTTGAAATTCGGGCAGGCGGGGTAGCAAAAAAATGGAGGTGAATGAATGGATGGCAGATATTCGTAAAATATGCGCCTGTTTGTCTCCCGACAATGAGGCCAGACCGCGATTAAATTGCGAAAACCCCTCCTGAATAAAGGGAAGTAAACGCAAACCGTGCACCGTGAGTTTGGTTTCTCGGTTGTTTCGCTCAAATAAGGGTAAGTCAATATATTGCTCAAGCTGTTTAATTTGCTGGCTTACCGCAGCTTGCGTGACGTTAAGTTCGAGCGCGGCCTGTTTGAAATTACGAGTCTTGCCGGCAATCATAAAAAACTGTAGCGATTTAAGGGGAGGTAAATAAGATTTCATAGGCGTCCTTGTGCTCATCAATTTGATACTACGCCAAATACAAGCAAGGATAGTTAGAAAAGAACATTCAATTAAGATTTTCTTAACTTATCATAAAATTATATTGTTTGTCTAAGTTTCTAGCTTTGCCTATTATTCGAACATAAATCGACGCTACAACAAACGAGGCAACTATGAAAATTAAGACGTTATGCATACTCTTCACTATGTCATTTAGCGCTATGGCAATGGCAACTGAAAATACGGGTACTAAAAATACAGTGAGGGAGAATACACAAGGCTACCCTTATTCTCAATTGTCGGGCAGTGCGGATTCAATAAAGATAAACTATAGTGAATCTGAAGGTGTTGTTGATTGCAGTGTGACTATGACGAAGCAGGACGTTGTGTTGAAATCCTCTAACCTTAAAACACTTAAAAATCGATTTGCAGTAGCGCCTCTTAGCGCGTGTTTACCAAAAAGTGAAGCGCGTAAATGGTTGGCTAAAATTCGTTAACTATTTTGCTACGCTTACAATGCCCATGAAACAAGGTGGCTAGTGATAAGCTAGCCACCTTTTGATTTATTTGAGCTAATAATTTTTTCTTTCTATGTTTTATCGCGTCCAACCTTCAATCTCTTAGGCATATGAAAGGCCAAGCTTAGTTTGTAGAAAAAGCCTCAACCAATTCCTCTTTACTCATATCTGAGCGCCCATCAATGTCTAAATCTCGTGCGCGCTCTTCGAGCATCTCAAAAATTAGGGGGCGTAGCGTGCGTCAAGATGGCGTGAGGGATGTATGAGCACTTCAAATATTAATCGCTCTACCTCACTGCGTGTTGCAAAACGTTTATTACAAATCATTTATGGCAATTAGAGCATTGAATTACTTTATGAGTTCAAAAGACAGAGTCTAAAACTAGCTGAGTAAATTCCTTACGCAGATAAAATCCTCTGGGTCGGGTTTTTATGAGCTGCCCTTTGTTGCCTATGGCATCGGTAAGTGCACGGCCATTTGCGGCTTTTGGTCTGAGTTGCATAAACTGGCCCGCACGTGCGGTGATGCTCTCAACCTTGCCTAGGGCAATTAAATCCATGAGCTCTTCCCAGTCTTGCTTGAGTAATGCGTTTTGTTCTGCGTTGGCTTGCCATAAAAAAGCCCTTCCTATGACTCGCTCAAACACCGGAATATCGCGCTCTCCCTGTACCGGAACCCATAAAACCTGTTGTAGTTTATTGCGCACGTTACTGGTTTCCCATGTGATCCCCGCAAGGTTTGTTAAAGGCGCATAGCAAACGTAGGTGGTTTCTAGAGGCGTATTGGCATAACTCAAGGGTAGGGTTTTAAGTTCTATCCCGAGCTCCGGGAAGTCTTGAACGGGTTTACTGCCCGCGGTTGCACCTAACGCGCGTTCTATTAGCTGCCCAGTCCAACCTTTTTGTCGTTTAAAGTTTTCTGGCACTTTTACTTGAAGCTGCGCTGCAAGTTCACCAAAGGTCAAGCCAGCTATGGCATGTGCACGCTTTAATAATGAGTCTATGGAGTGTGGGGGAGTTTGATTTATCACATTCGTTTCGTTGTTAATACCAGTTGTAGAATCAATTCATCGCTTCAAACTGCTCATCGCCAGAGCGAATAACATTAGTTGCACAATGCACATTTCCCCACCACATATGATATTGACGATCGTCTATGAATTCGATGTTAACAGTAGAGGGCTCTAACAATTCTACAAAAGCCTCCTGCAGTAAGTCTTTGCCTTCGACCATTGGCCCATTTGGGTCGGGCACTAAAAAGTAGTTATTCACTTTAGCAGAATTAACCATGTTTGGCGTTAACGAGGTGCCATTGCGTTTAAACGCCACCGGTATCTCTATGATTGCAGCTGCCGGTAGACCGAGTTCTCGCATCAGCGTTGCTTTGTTTTTGTCTAAGGTATTTTGTATCGCTAGATTATGCGCTACCAGAGCCTCATCAGCTAAAAACTGATTAAGGGTATAATTTTCTTCAAAGCGGTCAAAAATAGGCAAATCTCCATGACCTTGGCTTTGCCATGCCGTAGCCATCTCTATAAACATTTTTGTGCTGGGTACTAAGGCGTACCAAGGCATGTCTGGTATGCCGCTGGGCACAAAACTCAAGACTTCGTCGGCATGTTTAATCATCAAAAAGCTTACATCAAGTTTAAATGCTGGGCCCTGTAATTGCTGAGCATCAATCATGGCAACAATTTTTGGGTCGAGCTGCTCGCCCGGCGCGTTTTCACCAAAATACACCCTACCGTGAGGATGATTAGGCAAAGGCGGCGAAACCTCAAGATTGCCAAACCAATCGATCCATTCAGGCGTTTTTGGTTGCTTGCCATCGTCACTTGAACCTCGGGCAAACTCAGGGCGATATTCCCCTACTCGCATCCACCCAAAATCACGACCTAAAAGCTCGGCTTTTGAAAATGCATCTATGCTTTTGTTTCGATTTGCCTGCAATACCACGGGCATGCTGTCATCGGGTTTAAATTGCCGTCCTATTTCAATAGTGTCTTGTAGCCAAATATTATAATCGTCATATGGGGCGGAAGCTGGAATGACATTCAATGTTACATTGGCTGACGGGAGAATCGCTTTGAGTTGCTCTATCATGATGTCGTTACGACCCACATGCTCTCTAATCAAAAGCTCCTGAGCAAGGCTGGCGTTTGACAGCATTAACCAAGGCGCCACTTTAAACACTAAGGTCTTAACATGAGTTCCGCTTGCTGACTCAGTGGCTAAGGTAAGCTCTATAGTGCCGTCAAATTCAGGGCCTGCGAACTGAGTGGCCTCTAACCATAATGACAAAGATTCTTGCTCGTGAGTTACTGCCGCTAGGTCAAAGGGCTTAGTCAGGTCAAGGTTAAGCATGTCCGGCCCTAAAAAGACGCGGAAACTGCCCTCGGCATCATCTGAAAAACTTAAGCTCGCCGAATCAACACTTTGTAGGCCTTTCATTATAACTTGGGTCATATCAAAAGAATCCATCGCGCCGTTTACAATATTGTCCTCATCATCCGGTATACCGTTACCGTCGTCGTCATCATTGTTACGAAACACTACCGCATCCACATAAGCGCCCGAAAATACACCTGACTTCGCGGGCTTTTGTTCGGCTGTGCCCAGCTTGTGCTCAACAATTTCTAGGCTGATTTGCGCTGGCTTTTCTGCTTCTTTCTCGTGTTGATCTGCTTGGCTACATCCAAGGATAAAAAGCGATGCGCTAATTAACCAGAAGTAAGTGGTGATTTGAGTAAGGCGCATCTTGAGTCCTATTAACATTAGAGATTGATTAATCACATTAATTTCGTATTTGACAACATTTGCTTTGAATAAACACAAGTTTATGAAAGAATGATGACATATTAAAGCATAACTGCGCTAGGTAATCTAAGTGATTGATACTGAAGGATTCCGCGCGAA
>CAYQMI010000101.1:6710-13313 GCA_964418575.1 uncultured Glaciecola sp. | reverse complement strand
TATCGACATCGGTCTCCCATGACTTGCTCAAGAAAACCTTTGCGCCCAATATTAGCGATAAGAAGGAGCTGTTGAGTGCACGTATAGCAGCAGCGGTGGCGATTGGTATTGCCGGTTACTTTGGGGTGCATCCACCAGGATACGTTGCAGCGGTGGTCGCCTTCGCCTTCGGTCTAGCCGCTTCGAGTTTCTTCCCAGTGATTATAATGGGCATATTCTCCAAGCGCATGAATAACCACGGAGCAGTGTCAGGAATGATTGCCGGTATGATATTTACTATGACCTATATCATTTACTTCAAGTTTATTAATCCAGAAATGAATGTATCTGAGAATTGGTTGTTTGGTATTTCACCCGAGGGTATTGGTAGTATTGGTATGCTGGTTAACTTTATTGTCGCCTTTATCGTGTTCAAGATGACAAAAGAGTCACCACAAGAAATCCAAGATTTAGTTGAAAGCATCCGCTTCCCGAAAGGTGCTGGTGAAGCCTCTGCTCACTAAACCGAGCGAGTAGAGATTCAAATGCAGTTAAACAAGCTCGGCATATGCTGGGCTTGTTTGTTTTAGTTAGACTTATTTAGTGAATAGCGGTGTTTGGATTGCTTGTTGTTTGTTTGGCATTGCAAGTATTGAAGGGGAGAGCTTTCGGTTAAAAAAACGCCAAAAAGCGTCATCCATGACAGGCTTGGCGCTCGCCATCCATGGACTCGCGACATTTTTTAACCGAAAGCTCTCCCCTCCAATCCTACTGTTTGAGCTCAAGGCGGTTATTGAGAGCAAGCAATCGAAACACCGCTATTCACTAAATGAGTTTTGTGTCCACGAGATAAAAAGGTTTTTACATGGCAGCGACCGCCCAACAAATCATAGATTTTTTGCAGCAAGAAGGGCCCTTCGATGAGCTTGAGCCCGAGGTTAGGGAGTCTTTAGCGCAGCATAGCCAACTCATTTATTTAGCCGCTGAGAATCAGCAAGAGCTCATCTCTCAGTTTAAAGAGTCTTTGTTTGTAATTCAGAGCGGACAATACGCAGTTAAAGATTGCGATGGGCCAATAAAGCACCTGAGCGATGGTGATTACTTTGGTTATGCAGGTTTACTCAATAAAGTCGATTATGCCATAACCGTGTCGGTAGATAGCCCCGGTATTGTGCTGTGTATTCCAAAAGACGATTTTTTTGTGTGTATGGAAAACCCGGCCTTTGCTCAGTTTTTTACTGCATCAAAAAACGACGCCTTGCAGAATCAGGCGGTATCAGATTCTAATTCGATGTGGCTTTATAAGCCTTTGCATGAGGTGATTCATCATGCTCCAGTGAGGGTGAGTCCAAGCGATACTATTCAACACGCGGCGAAGTTGATGAGTGAGCATGGGGTATCCTCGGTATTAGTCACCGAAGATAATGAGTTAAAAGGAATTGCAACCGACCGCGATCTTAGAAATAGGGTCATTGCAGTAGGCCTAAATACGCAAGACCCGATCGCGAAAATAATGACCGAGTCACCCGCTTATTTAACCAAAAATAAAACAATTTTTGATGCGATTGCGATTATGTCGCAATACGGTATTAATCATTTACCGGTGCTCGATGCGGTCACTAAAGAGCCTGTGGGTATGATCACCAACACCGACATATCGAAGCAGCAGCGCACAAATGTTTTATTTGTTATAAGTGATTTATCAAAAGCAAAAGACCCTGAAGAGCTTATTGCCAAAGCGTGGCAAATTCCACAGTACCTAGCGTCTTCAGCAAAGCGAGCTGGCGATTTTGATATTGCTGGCAAGGTCTTGTCGCAAGCCACCGATATTATGACTCGAAAACTGATTACGTTTTTTCAGCAAGAAAACGGTAAAGCGCCGCTGCGCTACTGCTGGTTAGTGTATGGTTCGCAAGCCAGAGAAGACCAAACTATGGGCTCTGATCAAGACAATGCGCTCTTGCTAGAAACTGAGCCCAATTCCGAGCAGGCCTCGTATTTTGAACAAATGGCAGAGTTTGTATGTTCAGGTTTGGGCAAGTGCGGAATTAAGCTTTGTGACGGCAATATCATGGCGAGTAATCCTAAGTTGAGGCTGTCGGTAGATGCTGCGGTAAATGAGACAAAACGTTGGGTAAGAAGCCCGACCAATCAAGCTATACTGGATTTTAATATCTTCCTAGATGCCCGAGCTGCAGCTGGCGATACACAATTGTTTGAGCGCTTACAGAGTGAGCGCAAGCCTTTGCTGAAAAATTCTATGTTTTTAGCTGCCTTGGCACGCTCAGCAAACGAAAATAGTGTGCCACTTTCGATGTTTCAGAAATTCGTTTATATGAAAAAAGGTGAATACAAAGACTGCATAGATTTAAAAGTAAGTGCGGTGGCCATTATTAACAATTTAGTTCGTCTTTATGCGTTAAGCATGGGCTTAACTATGCCAGGCACAGTGGCGCGTTTAAAAAATATTAACGTAGAATCAGGATTGTCAGATAAAGACCGTAAAAACCTGATTGATATATGGCTGTTTCTAAATCGTTTGCGCTGGCGTCATCAGTTGAGCAATGATGTACAAGATAATTATATAAGGGTAAGTGATCTTTCATCTATTGAAAAACATCAGCTGAAAGCTGCTTTCCAGGCTATACATCGCGCACAGCAGTCGGCGGTATTGAAGTTTTCTGGTGGTATAGGTTAATGCTCGACTTCATTAAAAAAGTCATATTAGGGCGTTACCCAATAAACGAGCAGTTTAGATATGTTCGATATCCTGAATTGCCACTGCTTTCTTTAGATTTAGAACTTACCGATTTAGATACGGACTTAGCAAAAGTAACCTCAATTGGCTGGCTAACCGGTCGTAACTATCAAGTCGATTTAAGCAGTGC
The DNA here is from genome assembly GCA_964418575.1 of uncultured Glaciecola sp. Taxonomy (GTDB): domain Bacteria; phylum Pseudomonadota; class Gammaproteobacteria; order Enterobacterales; family Alteromonadaceae; genus Glaciecola. Next base: position 10,446 of record CAYQMI010000101.1, on the reverse strand, counting down.
TAAATATAGCGTCGTTAGAGCGAAGGGGGACCTTAAACAAAGCCCCGTAATACACGGCTTAACGGCAAAAGATATTGCGAAAGGCTGCCATATCCGAGAGCAATTAGAGAGCTTGCAGTCTATGGTGCATAGTCACGTTTGGGTATTGCACAACGCTATCTTAGATATGCGAGTGCTAAACAAGTTGTGGTTGTCTTTGGAGCTAGCGCCTGCAACGGTTACCACTATCGACACTATGTTGTTAGAGGTATACGCCTGTGAAAAAACACTCGGTTTTGTGCCGAGCGGTGGCGTGACTTTGGAAAGTGCGCGCAAACGCCATGACTTGGCGCCTGCTCCAGCTCACAATGCGCTCGATGACGCATTGGCCACCATCACACTATTGTTTGCACAACTTTATGCCCTTAATAAGCAGGGCCATATGAACTTAACTGAACTCTCACACACTCGGGCTATTCGCGTGTTTACGCTTGGTCGGGTTAGCTAAAACTGTCTATTTGCACTCCCTAAGGCAAAGGTCTATGATGAATTAAAGCGCGTTGTCGAGACATGGTTTTAAATACTTGCTTAGGGCATTTTTATTCTCATACCTTATATTCGACTCGCTTAAACACCACCGTTTGAAGTGAGGTGTATCATGTTATCTGCATTAAAATCCGTCATATTAAGAATATGCCTTGCTTGGTTTGGTATTCTGCTACTAAGCGCCTGCAGCACGCTCCCTTCTCAAAATGCTCAAGCCGTGAGAGTGAATCTGTTCAACGATAGTCTTTTTCCAAGCGCTGACGATTACGCTATCGAAACACCACAAAGCTTATTTGAACTTAGCGAGCAAGCAAAAGAATTTGTAGATCAGGCGGTAAGCCGTGGCAAGTCAGAAGAGCGCCAAGTTTTAGGCTTAATTGACAAAATATTCGACCGCTCAGATTTTGATTTACTCTACCGCGCCGACGCCAACACTAATGCCACTCAAACCTTTGAAAGTCGTGCCGCAAACTGCTTGTCTTTAACTATCATGACCTATGCGATGGCGAAACATGCCGGCTTTAATACAAAGTTTCAGCGCATCGAGATCCCCGAATTTTGGACGCGCCGAAGCGGTTACACATTGGTAAACGGGCACATTAATATAAAAGTAAAGCCTAGCGTCAAGGTAAATTCATTCGATTTATTTAACAGGGACTTAACTATTGACTTTGATCCCCAGGACGGTCTACAAAACTTTCGGGCTCGCGAGCTCGATAAAGATACAATTGTGGCAATGTTTTACAATAATAAAGCTGCTGAGCTGATACTAAAAGGTGAGTTAAACCATGCCTATGCTTATTTAAGGGCTGCATTGGATGTTGATCATAGCTTTAAAGGAGCAATGGTGAACTTAGGGCTCGTATATCGTCAGGCTGGCGACTTAGAGCTGGCTCAAAAGGCTTATTTAAGCGCAATTGCAATCGACCAAGGTTATTTAACCGCTTGGGAAAATTTGGCGACTTTGTATACCCGAACAGAGCGTAATCAAGAAGCTGATGCTATTTATAAGCGTTTAGAGCGTGAAAGGCGCTCAAACCCTTATTATTACATGATGCTAGCAGAAGAAGCTTTTGATTCAGCTAGGTACAAGGAAAGTATTGCACATTTTAAACATGCGATATCTCTTGATGATGACCCCCATCAGTTTTATTTTGGTCTAGCAAAAGCGCACTTTAAATTGGCAGATTACGATACTACTAAACGGTATCTGGGTTTAGCGAAGCGCAAGGCAAGAGGGACGCGCGTTGCGACTGAGTATGGTGAGAAAATGTCGATGCTAGCGAGTTTTAACAGTTTCGACTAACTCTAGTCTGTGCAAGGCTAGTTGCCATCCAAGGTTTTGGTAAGCTTCTGTTTTGGTAAATTCGAAGTGCATCTAATAGTGATGTTTAGCTACACTCGGCCGATAAATAAATATTCTATCTCACTGATTTTATAAACTTAATGGCATTTTTACGCTAACATTAGTGTTTACAAGCAATAAACATCGACTACAGAGGACCTCATGGAACAAAAAAACGTCAGCTCACGCTCAACGTCGCAAAAAGCACTTCGCTTAAATCTTGATGATAAAAAGTATGGGACGATTGTTGAAATTGGTGCAGGCCAAGAGGTTGCCAGGCAGTTCTTTTTAGCCGGTGCGGCGGCAGGGACGATTGCCAAAACGATGTCGGCATACGACATGAAGTTTTCAGATGCGATATACGGCGTTCAAAATGATGGTCGCTATGTGAGTAAAGCTCGTGTCAAAGCAATGATGGAGCAAGAACTTGATTTGGTGCTTGAGCGTGTAAGTGAAGGTAGGTCAAGAGCCTCTCGCTACTTTGCCTATGCGGCAACAGTTGCTGCGAAAAGCTTCAATAAACACAATGAGTGCCATGCATGGTGCGGAATACGTATACAAATGTACCCCGGTGCTGAGCCCTCAAACATTAAAGTGCATGTTCGTATGCACGACGATAATGCAGAAGCCCAGCAGCAAGCTCTTGGTGTTCTCGGTGTTAATTTAATTTACGCTGCGTACTATTATTTCGAAAACCCTAAGATGATTATCGATTCTTTGACCGACGGCATTAAACAAGGGCGTTTAGAAATTGATTCTATTGAATTTGTTGGCCCCTACTTTGAAGATATAGACAACAGAGCAATTAACCTACACCTCATAAGAAGCTGGAAAACCCGTGCAATAATGTTCCGTCCAGATGGAAGCACTTGCGTTCCTGCTGAGATGCTTTACAAAAAGAATGTGCTCACGATTCGCGGCTCGTTCCGACCGGTTACTAATCTTAATGTAGATATGATAGAGCAAGGCAAACAAGCCTTTTTTGAAACTGACGGCGTTAATGATGAAAACACTGTCGCAATTGCTGAGATATCGCTTAATGATGCCAAAGGGAACGACAACCATGTGCCTGAGGCAGATTTAGTTCAGCGAGTACAGCTATTGAACGCCTTAGGGTATAACGTGATGATTTCTGACTACACACGTTATTTTTCGTTGAGAGCGTATTTTCGCCAGTACACTAAGCTTGAAATTGGCATTGTTGTTGGCATGGTTAATCTTAAACAAATCTTTGACGAGGAATCTTATCGTGGTGTTGAAGGGGGTATATTAGAAGGCTTTGGTAAACTCTTCCCTGACAACACTCGCATGTTCATTTACCCAGAGTTAAACGCAGATGGGGAGCTACGCGACTCAACGCATCTGAAAGTGCAAGAGCACCTTCGCTTTTTGTATCGCCATTTACTTGAAAACGACTTTTTGCATGGTATAGATACTGACAACAAAGAGCTGCTTCATATTTACTCCCGTGATGTGCTTAAACAGTTAAAGTCAGGACGAGGTAAATGGGAGGATTCTGTGCCTAAACTAGTAGCCGAGCAGATCATTGATAACGGATTTTTTGGTTTTAAGAAGAAGCGTAGATAAGCTGTAAATTTAAATTGGGCATGCATTTTAAATTGCAAACTTGGACTTTACATAAAAAACGCCGCTATAAGAAGCGGCGTTTTTGTTTTGAACATCAGGCATTTATGCTCTTTTGCGAATTACCATACCCGCTAGCACTAAACCAAATAATGCAGCTAATGGCGGAACTGGTACTGGTACGTTTACGCAAGCAGGATCCGTTGGGTTGATTTGGCAGAATGTTAAGGTTTCTTGCAATTTAACATTAGCAAAATCAGTAACGAAATCTTCAACTACTTG
>CAYQMI010000101.1:0-6610 GCA_964418575.1 uncultured Glaciecola sp. | reverse complement strand
ATAAACACGATATCTGTTTTGATAGGCGCGGCATTAGCGTTTAATGCAAATGCAAGTGTCATAAGTGCTGCGGCTTTTATGGCCACACGTTTTAAACGTAAAAACATATTATTTTCCTTAATAATAAAGTTATTGTGATTTTTTTAAATGGTATTTCACCTAGCTATTCATCCAAAACAACAATCGGTAGAAACTACTAACTTAAATGTGTCGAAAACCATTAATGAGACTATGCATAAGTTGTGCCTACAAAAAATTACATATTTTACAGGTGCTTATGATTGCATTGAGAAGTGTAATTAAAAAATTGTAAAGAAATCTGACAGGGTTCAGACGGCTCCTTTGCGAAAACCGCCCGACAAATTACTGTTATATGTGCTTGCTAACTCAAACTACGCCTAATTCTCTCAGTCTTTCTTGTAGATAGCTTTCGGCGGTATATGCATCTGATAGCACAACATCTGGTCTTGGGTGTAAAAATAGCGGAAGCGAAATGCGAGCTTTGCTTGTATCGGTACCCTCAGGGTTTATAACTCGGTGAGTAGTAGATGGGAAATAATGCCCTGACGCTTCTTGCAGCATATCTCCAATATTTACAATCAAATTACCAAAGTCGCAGGGCACGTCTAGCCATGAACCGTCTTTAAGCTTTACTTGTAAACCGGGCTCATTGGCAGAAGGGAGCAGTGTGATTAAATTAATATCTTCGTGAGCAGCTGCGCGAATAGCGTCAGGCTCTTCATCACCCTGTAAAGGCGGGTAATGTAAAATTCGAAGCAGGGTTTGCTCACTGTTTTTGATCATGTTGGACAGTGGCTCGCGGTAGTTTTTGCTGACTTCCTCTGGAGATTCAGCCTCAATCCAGTTTAGTAATTCAGCGGCTAAACTAAGCGTGTTTTGGTAGTAGTCGTGTATTTCTTGTCTCAGCTCTTGCGGACACTGACCCCAAGGGTAATAGTGGTAATACTCTTTGATATCTTTTTTCTTAAAGCCTTTTGCCACTTCCGACACGCTTGTTGGAAAGAAACCATCTTGCGTGCCTTTGTTGTACAAATACGACTCTTTTTCTTGTGAATTAAAAAAGTCTGCCCAATTAGCGTAAATGTCGCTTAAGGTTTGTTTTGCAATGGGGTGATTTTTCAATACGCCAAAGCCGGTTTGACGCAGTGATTCAACAAAGTCTTTTGCCGCGGTCGGTGATTGATAATCAACAGCTTCTAATTTCATATATGTGTCCGATTTTGTTCTATTATGTCGTTGCGTTTACGCTAATGAGATAAAAATGCCAGCGAGCGCAGCGCTCATTAAATTTGCCAAGGTCGCGGCCAGCACAGCCTTTAAACCTAAACGCGCAATGTCCTGACGACGTGAAGGCGCAATAGCACCAATGCCACCCATTAAAATAGCGATAGAGCTTAAATTTGCAAAGCCGCAAAGAGCAAAGGTAATAATGGCTTGGGTTTGGGCTGAAAGCGACTCAATATTTGCCATGAAGCTAGAGTAAGCGACAAATTCGTTTACCACTACTTTTTGGCCAATAAAGCTGCCAGCTAGCTGTGCTTCATCCCAAGGCACACCAATAAGCCAAGCGATAGGCTGAAAGATTAATCCCAAGATATATTCGATGGTTAAATCTTCAATACCAACATAACCGCCTAAAGCACCTAAAATGCCGTTTAACATGGCAATTAGTGCAATAAAAGCAAGTAACATAGCCCCCACGTTTACTGCTAGCTTCATGCCCGATGCCGCGCCACTTGCGGCTGCGTCGAGCACATTAGCATATTCTTCAGTGTCGGCTTTGACCTCGGTCAAGTTTTGATTGGGTGTGCCGGTTTCAGGCTCAATAAGTTTAGCCATCAACAAGCCTCCTGGTGCAGCCATAAAGCTTGCCGCCAGCAGATATTTTAGCTCTATCCCCAAGCCCGCATAACCGGCCATAATTGAGCCTGCAATAGACGCTAAACCACCCACCATAACAGCGAATAATTCAGAGCGAGTCATTTGAGGAATGAAGGGTTTGATAATAAGAGGCGCTTCCGTTTGGCCAACAAAAATATTGGCGGCGGCAGACATAGACTCTGGGCGACTGGTTTGCAAAAGTTTGCGCAGTGCACCGCCAATAATGCGGATCACAAAGCTCATTACACCTAAATGATAAAGAACAGCAATGAGTGATGAGAAAAAGATAATCACAGGCAAAACATTAAACGCAAAAATGAAGCCCAGCGATAAATTACCAAGCGGCCCGAATAAAAACTCAATGCCCTGACGCGAATAGTCAATAACGTTGGCAACAAAATCCGTAATGCTTAAAAGTACGTTTATGCCAACGCTGGAATATAAAATAAAGCCACCAATGGCTACCTGCAAAAAAAATGCACCACCCACAGTGCGCCAATTAATGTTTTTACGCGACTTGCTTACTAATATGGCAACACCGAGTAAAAACACTACTCCTAATAGACTAACCATTATGCGACGGTCCTTTTTTGGAATCGTTAAGATACGAGCTAATTACATCCACTGCTAAAAAGTTCTCACCGCCATGGGGCACAATTAAATCAGCAAAGGTTTTAGAGGGCTCAATAAATTTGTGGTACATCGGCTTTACGGTTTTTTCGTATTGCGTTGCCACCGAGACCATCGAACGTCCGCGCTCTTGCGTATCTCTTAACATTCTGCGCATTAAACAAACATCCAAAGCAGTATCAACAAACACCTTCACATCAAAGTGATCAAACAGCTGAATTTGCGTAAGCAACATAATGCCTTCAATTATGATGATTGGCGCCGGCTCAATTACTTCCGTTTCTTGTAGTCGTGTATGCGTTTTATAGCAATAGGCTGGATAGTCGATGGCATCCCCTTGGCGCAGAGCGGATAAATGCTGACTTAGTAAGTCATGCTCAAATGCATCAGGATGATCGTAGTTGGTTTCTGCTCGCTTTTCTAATTCAATATGATCTTGGCTTTTGTAGTAATGGTCTTCTTGTAACACCAACACATTTTTTTGGTTTTGTTCTAGTTTAAGCGCTAAGTTTTGCGTAAACAGTGATTTTCCGGAGCCGGAGGCACCCGAAATAGCAATGATAATGGGTTTTTTCATGCGAATAAATATACGTAGAAATTTGCGCAACTTTACATCGTGCGCTACTTTCATTCAATGAAAACCCTTTTTTATGGTCATCAAATTTAAATTTGTATGTATTCAAGTAGCTTGCATATGGCGAGTTAATGATGCCTTGTTGAATATGAAACATTCGTGAATAATAGCTATTGTAATAAAAGTGTCATGTTTCCAAAGGACAATGCGCACGTTGAAAATCATGTTAAAAATGATATCAAACCACATTTAAAAAAACACATAGGGAAAAAGCAATGTTTGCAAAGACTAAACTCAATAAAATTGCAGTTGCAGTCGCACTATCTGTCGGTTTAAGTACCGCAGCAATGGCGCAAGAGACTTCATCTGCCATGGAAGGTCGAATTTTAACACCGACCGGCACTCCAGCGTCAAATACAACAATTACTGTTATTCACGTTCCCTCTGGTTCTTCAAGAACTGCGACAGTAAGTGACACAGGAACATTTGCGCTTAGAGGTTTGCGTGTAGGTGGTCCATACAGAGTAATCGTTGATTCTGACACTTTCCAAGACACAACCGTTGACGGTGTGTTTTTAACACTAGGTGAAGCTTTTGACCTTAACCTTCAGTTAGAAGCTGATTCTGACGTAGAAGTAATTTCAGTGAGTGCATCTGCTGTAGCAGCAGGCTACTTTGGCGCAACAGGTCCGCAAAGCATATTTACACTAGAAGACTTGCAAAATGCTCCCGCAATTAACCGTGATATAAACGATATCATTCGTGCCGACCCAAGAATCTATGTTGACGAAAGCTTCAACGATGCAGTTCGATGTGGTGGTGCAAGCCCTAGATTTAACAGCTTAACTTTAGACGGTGTTCGTTTAAATGATAATTTCGGTCTAAACAGTAACGGTTACCCAACTGAGCGTATTCCGTTTTCTTTTGATGCAATCCAAGAAGTTGCAGTTGAATTAGCGCCAATCGACGTGCAATACGGCGGTTTTACAGCGTGTAACATCAACGCGGTAACTAAATCAGGTACAAACGAACTAACTGGTAGTGCGTTTTATGACTTTACCAGCGACTCATTTCGCGGCGATACTGCTGGCGGCGTTAAGCAAGACAACGGTAACTACACTGAAAAACGTTACGGCGTGAATGTTGGTTTCCCACTTATTAAAGATAAGCTTTTCTTCTTTGGTGCATATGAGAAATTAGAAGGCGTACAGCTTTTTGCTTACGACGCTTTAGGAGCCGGCAATGTCACTCAGGGTGAAATTGATCAAATTACCGCGGCTGCTCAAGCAGTTTACGGTTACGATGTTGGTGGTCTTCCAGGAAGCGCGCCTATCGAAGATGAAAAAATCCTTGTAAAACTAGACTGGGAAATCATGGACGGTCACCGTGCTAGTTTAGCTTATAACTACAATGACGGTTTTAGTATCAGTCAGTCAGACGGCGGCTCTACTCGTTTGTCACTTTCAAATCACTTCTATGAGCGTGGCGCAGAGTTAGAATCAATTGTTGGTTCTGTATATTCAGACTGGACAGATAATTTCTCGACTGAATTACGTATTCAAAGAACAGAACTAGACAATCGTCAGAACTCATTAGATGCAGCATCTGGTTTCGCTGAAGCGCAAATCAGAACGCCAAGCGGCGGCACAGTGTATATTGGTCCAGATGACTCTCGTCAATCAAATGACCTTAACTGGGAAAGCACTAACATTAAATTGGCCGGTACATACTTCTTGGGTGAGCACACAATCACCGCTGGTTATGAGTATGAAAAGCTAGACGTGTTTAACTTATTTATGCAGCACACCGTTGGTGAATACCGTTTTGGTAGCATTGATGAGTTTGAACAAGGTTTAGTTGACCGTATTTACTACAACAACTCTGCCGGTACTAATAACCCTGCAGACGCGGCGGCAGCATTTGATTACACAGTTAACACTTTCTATGTAATGGATGAGTTCTATGTAACTGACGATCTTCAATTGCAAGTTGGTTTGCGTTATGAAGAATATAGCACTGACGACACACCTCGTTTGAACCGCAACTTCCAAGACCGTTACGGTTATGCGAACAACGGAACTGTTGATGGTATTAGCTTGCTGCAGCCTCGTGTTGGCTTTAATTGGACAGTAGCTGACAACTTTGAACTACGAGGCGGAATCGGTCTGTATTCTGGTGGTAACCCGAATGTTTGGATTTCAAATGCTTACTCTAACGACGGTATTACTAACATTGATGTTCGTGAAGGTGTCTTAGCTAGCTTCGTTAGGGGTCAACCAGTAGACTTATTTGGCCTACAGTTAACTGGCCAAGGTCGTCCGATATATGACGTTCCTCAGGAAATGTTCGATGCAGTAGCAAATACAAGCACCACAGACGGTGACGGTGGTACTGTTGCAACAGACCCAGATTTTGACGCTCCTTCAGAGTGGAAATACACATTGGGTATGACGTACGCAACAGCGCAAGACTATATTATATCTGCTGATTTAATCTTTACTGACAAGCGTGACTCAGCTATTTACCGTGATGCAAACTTAACTGAGACAGGCGCAACAACGCTTCCAGACGGTCGTATTGTATACGGTTTAATAGACCCTAATCGCCGCACTGGCAGTGATTTTGTGCTAGGAAATGTTGACCGTGGTGATGGCGAATCAACTGTATTCTCATTAAGCGTAACAAAAGATTGGGATAATGGTTTCGATGCTACATTAGGCTATGCTTATGTAGATGCGAAAGACGCAAACCCAATGACAAGTTCTGTAGCTTTCTCTAACTACGTGAACTTTGCAACTCAAGACCCAATTAACCCAAGAGCGGCGACTTCTGATTATGAAATTCCGCACCGTTTCACACTAACACTTGGTTACGGTCATGAGTTCTTCGACGGTTATGAGACTCGCGTTGGCTTGTTTGCAACTGCAAGCGATGGCGAAACGTTCTCGTACACGTACGGCGGCGATTCTTCAATATTTGGTTTTGGCACATTTGATACTGCTGAAGGTCGTCAGTTGATTTATGTTCCTGAAGTAAATGATTCACTTGTAGTATTTGACAGCCCAGAAACTGAAGCTGCATTTAATGCATGGGTCGACTCTGAAGGCTTGGCTCGTGGCGGTATTGCAAACCGTAACTCTGAAAATGCGGATTGGTGGGTTAAAGCTGATATTCGCATTTCTCAAGAGCTTCCTGGGTTTTTGGATGACCACAGAGCTAGCGCATTCATCGTTATTGAAAACTTAACGAACCTACTTAACGATGACTGGGGTGACTACCGCCAAGGCGACTTTGTTGGGAACGAAGTGATTGATGTTGACTTAAATGCTAACAATCAATACGTTTACAGCAACTTTGTAGAACCTTCGCAAAACCTTTCTCGTGCTCCTTCTCTTTGGGAAGTGCGTGTAGGTATTAGCTACCAGTTCTAATCTTTTAGAGTGAACAAACTGCGCTGATTGAGCATCAGCACCAAAAGCCCGGTCGCGCAAGCATCGGGCTTTT
>CAYQMI010000100.1:0-13366 GCA_964418575.1 uncultured Glaciecola sp. | reverse complement strand
CATCGTTGTACCCTAGTATCTAGTGATAAGTAGGAAGGCACCGGCGGAATTCGCTAGTCTTACAAAAAACGGATGGCGTGTGATTAAAATCAAATACCTAGGAATACTGATGGCGATGCTTTTTACCTGCAATGCCGTTGCAAGTGATTGGACGATTTCTAAACGCATCGATCCCCGATACCCAATTGAGGCGGCGCGTGCTGGCCTTAATGGATGCGTAACACTGCAATTTTTTATTAATGAAAACGGCAAAACGCAATACGTCGAGGTGCTTGCTAGTTCCGACCCTATATTTGAAAATTCAGCATACAGAGCATTATCGCAGTGGGAATATGAAAACGCTGGCGGTTCTGCAAGAGCTGAGAGAAGAAAAATTCAACTAGACTTTAGCTCACTTTATGAAAAGGCGGATGCAAGCGCTTGTTACGCAGAACTAAGCCCCGAGCCAAATGATTTGCAAAGCTTTCGTGAGCAGCGGCTAAGCACATCTATATTTGCTGAGAGTGCCGAACAATGGGCATTAGCGACTAGGCTGTATCGTAGCGTACTTAGCGACGAAGAATCTGAGGTGTTTACTCAAAAATTTGAAGCGATACAGGCAGCGCTACTTGTTGAGCAAAGTTCAGTAAAAAGCGATGGTGAATCCACGCACCTCGTTAAGCAAGCACCTGAGGTCCTAAGTAAACTATACGGACTAAACTACCATCAAATTATGACCCTGAATTTAGGTGCGGCGCAAGTAAAGCCTTTAAAAAAACCGGTGCAAAAGTTAGACGAGTCTGATATTCAAAAACTACCGCTACTGAGTATGAAAGAGGCTATAACTGTTTGGAGCCTGCGTGACATGCACGTGGGAATGGACCCAGAAACGTTTAAAGAAATATCAACACAACTGCTGAATGTTGAAATCATTATTTTTGAAGATGGGCATGCCGAATTGCTGAGTACCTGCCGAGAGGTCAGTGAGCAGATGCAAAATATGCTGGCCTCGCAATTCGAGGATTGGCAAATACGCCCAGTATCAAAATTTGCACAGCCAACACGTTTTATTTACTCGGTACCGGCACCTAGCGATGCGAGCTCTTACTTACTTTGCGATGCTGATTGGCACCCGCAACATTCCCAAGAGTATTTCAACTAGGCAACGGTTAAAAAAAGTAAATGTAATTCCAATATTCACGAGGTAAAAGTGCGTTCAGCAATAAAAGGCATAATAGTAACAGCAGCATTTATTGGCCCGGGAACCGTTACCACCGCTTCTTTGGTGGGCGCGCAACTTGGATATCAACTTGTATGGGCCTTGGTATTCGCGCTCTTTGCCACCGTTGTATTGCAGGAAATGGCGTCTCGACTGGGCACGGTAACTGGGCTTGGCCTCTCCCAAGCAATTTTAACGCAGTCCGATAGCAGAATCTGGAAAGTTTTGACCACTGTGCTGATTTGTACAGCAATTGGTGTGGGTAATGCGGCTTACGAGGGCGGTAATTTAACCGGTGCCGGACTTGGCTTAAGTGCAAGTTTTGGTGGTAGCATCGCGCTTTGGTCTTTGGGCTTGGGGAGCTTGGCTGCTTTGCTGTTATTAAGCAATCGATACCGCATTGTTGAAGGGGTTTTAATATCCTTGGTGGCGATTATGAGCCTGGTTTTTATTAGTTTAATGCTAGTGGCAGGTCTGGACTTTGAGAGTTTATTCGCAGGCTTAACTTTAGAAGAGGGCCTATTCAATAACTTCACTCTGCTATTAGCCATTATCGGCACCACCATCGTGCCTTACAATTTATTTTTGCATGCGGGAATGAGTGCAAAAGATACCCAAGAGCGTCTTTCAAGCGATGATCATGGCGTAGCCGCAGATAATAGTACTGACAAAGCTGAAAGTAATGTCGGTTTATTTGCCTCAATTGGTTTAGGTGGCTTGGTTACTTTTGCTGTGATGTCTTCGGCAGCAACGGCATTTTTTGCTACGGGTTTGGTGATGGATAAGAGCAACATTGCTTCTCAACTTGAGCCCTTGCTCGGACAATACGCCAGCCTGTTTTTTGCTTTAGGCTTGTTTGCCGCAGGCTTAACGAGTGCCATTACCGCACCATTGGCGGCGAGCTATGCCATATCGGGCTTGTTCTCATGGCGAGCTGAACTAAGCGACTGGCGCTTTAAGGGTGTAAGTTTGGCAATTATTGCAATAGGCGTATTGGTGTCAGTATCAGGCGCCAAACCTTTTGCCATTATCGTATTAGCGCAAGGTGCAAATGCGCTCTTGCTGCCCGTATCTGCGATTTTGCTATTAATCGTTTGTAATAATAAAAGCATGATGAAAGACGCAAAGAACTCCACCCTGAATAACCTATTCGCAGTGGTGGTGGTGTTAACGGTATTACTGCTGGCAAGCTATAAACTCCTTAGCCTGATATGAAATCCTCTCGCGCAAATTACAAAAGAAATTTAAAGCCAAAAGTAGCTGATTCTTGGTCAAGCAGAGCGAGAACCAACAGCATTATCGTGATTATTGCCATGCTCGTGATGGGATGGTACAGCGGCAGAGGTATCGCTTTATTGGCTACATCTAGCTATTGGACCAGCACTCAAGGGGTGATTGTGGTGTCAAAAATTGGCCGAAGCAGTCGCGGTTTATCTGAATTTCCTCGGATTGAATATAGCTATAAGGTAAATGGAGTACGATATATTGGTAATGAGATTGATTTTGGTCAATGGTCTTACGATATACCACACTATTTAAGCCTCTATCCGGTAGGGCGCTCTGTGAGGATTTATTACGATCCAGCAGCACCGAAAGATGCTGTTTTAAGTAAGTCAGGCTCAGTATTGTCTAATTTATTTGGCTGCTTGTTTGCTTTTTCTATTGCTGGCGGGTTTATTTATTATAGGTTTATTAAACGAGAAAGCTGAAGCCCGTGTTATTTAACTTCGGCCTAACCACTGACTGGGATTTAAGGCTTTGCCTTTGTGGCGTATTTCAAAATATAAGCCGGGCTGGGCTTGTCCGCCGCTGTTGCCCACTAGGCTTATTGTATCGCCAGCTACTACTGTGTCTCCTACGTTTTTAAGAAGCGCCTGATTGCGACCATACACACTCATGTAGCCTTCACCGTGATCCACTATGGTTACTAGGCCAAATCCTTTTAACCAGTCGGCGTATAACACTTTTCCGTCGGCCACAGAATTTACTGGCGTGCCGCTTGGCGAATTAATCACAATCCCCTGCCAGCGCACTTGTCCTTGTCGGCGTTTGCCGAATAAGCGGTCAACATTGCCGGAGGTCGGCAATATTAATTGTCCTTTGAGCTTGGTTAAGCCGGCCATTGCTACGTTGCTTTGAGCGCTTTGAGCGGCTGCTCTGCGAGCAGCAATTTCAGCTTGTTCAATCGCCTGCATTAAACTTCTCTCTTGCTGCGAGAGCTGAGCAACCCGAGCTTGGTCTGTTTTTATTTCAGCGTCTAACGCTTGTAAGGTGCTCTGCCTCTGCTGTTGGCGTTCTCGCAAATTATCCGCTTGCTCTCTTTGCTGCGCAATCAGCTTAATTTGAGTGTTTTCTTTTTCAGTTAATTCTTGCTCTAGCGTTTCTAAGCTTGAGATGAGTCTTCTGAACTGATTGATTTGGTCGAGTCGTGCTTTATTCAGGTATTGGTAATAAGTCAAAAGCCGCTCAAACTTCCCGGCATCATCTTGGTTAAACACCATTTTTGCAAAGTCGTAGTTACCCGCCATAAAAGCGCTGCGTATTTGATTCGACAAATAAGCCTGCTGATTTTCTATTTTTGTTTCGGTAAGCTTTTTTTCAGTCTCAAGGTTAATGATTTCTTTGCGGGTGGTACTGAGAGAACGGTCTGTTTGATTAAGCACCGTTGCCGCTTCAGCTATCTGCAGTTCTGCTAGTTTTAGCTCTTGCTGAAGGCGTTCAGAATCTTCAAGTTTCTCATCTAACTGCTCTTTAGTTTGTTCAATGAGCGACTGTATGTTTTGTAAATCCGCTTGCTGATCTTGTGCGACGGTAAAATTAGCTGCAGTTAACAGCAGTAACTTAAGAAAAAACTTGATTAAACAAGCGCGCAACTGCCCTCGATATAACTGAAACATCGTTTTATCGAAGGCTTGTTCGCAAACTGCGCCTTGTTTAATCGAGAGTGACAATGGGCTTGCCTGTCATTTCACTGGGTTGCTCCATACCCATCAAATGCAGCATAGTGGGCGCTACATCACTAAGGGTGCCGTCGGTTCTAGCATGCGCTTTGCGGCCCACATAAATAAAGGGAACAGGTTCGCTGGTGTGCGCGGTATGCTCTACACCTGTGGATGGGTCTATCATTTGTTCTGCATTACCATGGTCTGCGGTGATTAAACATTCGCCGCCTACTTTGTCTAAGGCCTCTACAATGCGCCCGATGCATGCGTCTACTGCCTCACATGCTTTTACTGCTGCTTCAAAGTTACCGGTATGCCCCACCATATCACCATTGGGGAAGTTACAAATAATTGCGTCGAACTTGCGTGAAACGATTGCTTCGACCAATTTATCGGTTAACTCTGCCGAATTCATTTCAGGCTGCAAATCGTAAGTCGCCACATCGGGAGATTTTATCAAAATACGCTGTTCGCCCGGATATTCATCTTCCTTTCCGCCACTGTAAAAGAAGGTCACATGGGCAAACTTTTCAGTTTCAGATATGCGTAGCTGGGTTTTATCGTTTTTCGCTAACCATTCGCCCATTACGTTTACCAAGTCTTCTTTCGGGAATGCACAAGGTACTTTCAAGGTACTTTCGTATTCGGTTAGCATCACAAAGTGAGTGTGAGCAAAACGATTGCGTGTAAAACCGTCAAACTCTTTATCAATTAGCGCGTGCGACATGGCGCGAGCGCGGTCGGCTCTGAAATTCATGAAAATAATGGTATCGCCATCTTCAACGCCTTGGTAATCGCCTATCTTAGTGGCTTTTACAAACTCATCATTTTCATTTCGCTCATAGGCTTCTTTAAGCGCGGTAAGTGCGTCGTCACACTGATACTGGGCCTCAGCATCTACTATCACGTTGTATGCTTTTTCAATTCTGTCCCAACGATTGTCGCGGTCCATAGCAAAATAACGCCCTACGATTGATGCTATTTCAACGCCCTCAAGCGATGCACATAACTTTTGCGCTTTTGCCAAATACGCTTCTGCACTACGTGGAGGTGTATCTCGGCCATCTAAAAATGCATGCAAGTAAACCTTCTTGACTCCTTTTTGCTGCGCCAGCTCCATCGCCGCAAAAATATGGTCTTGGTGAGAGTGCACGCCGCCGTCAGATAATAGACCTAAAACATGCACTGCTTTGCCGTTTGATGCCGCTTGTTCAATACCATCTGCAATCGCCGCGTTTTCTGCAAACTCGCCGTCTTTAATCGCCTTAGTGATTTTAGTGAAATCTTGATACACCACTCGCCCTGCGCCTAAATTCACATGGCCTACTTCAGAGTTTCCCATTTGCCCCTCTGGCAAACCTACATCTAAGCCTGAGCCGGAAATAAGCGTACTTGTGTAGTCTTTGGCTAAGCGGTCCATGTTTGGCGTATTAGCCGCCGCAATTGCGTTGTTTTTACTTTCTTCGCGATAGCCCCAACCATCGAGAATAATAAGTGCTAGTGGCGTTTTTTGAGAAGTCATCTAAGTCCTTAGTTTACTTTGAGTTGAGGCTGTACTTTTACAAACATCAGAATAACGAGTATCCGCATCAGAATTGTTTATAGCAGCATTCAGGCTTACTAATTTATCAGTAAATACGGCGTGTATAAACTACAAAAGGTGTTAAGCCCTTACTGATTTTAGCAATTGTATTACTGATGTCAGTAAAGGCGTGTTTTTTATGCCTGATTTCTATATAATTCGCGTTCTCAAAATTTAACAATCATTCGCAGGAAACACGCAATATGGACCAAATCATTGAATTTGCCAAAGATAATCTAATTTTATCGGCACTATGGGTCGCCCTAGTCCTTATGTTGGCTTATTCATTTATTGGCCCGCTTTTGTCAAAGACAAAACGCGTTGATAATCATGCGGCTACCTTACTTATTAATAAAAAAGATGCTGTTTTACTCGATATTCGGCCAGTAAAAGACTTTAAAGCCGGTCATATAGTGGGAGCACGTCAGATAAAAGCTGAAGAAGTGCGAGAAGCGAACTTTTCAAAGCTTGAAAAGTTTAAAAACACACCCATTATTGTGGTCTGTGCAATGGGCAACTTAGCTGCTGGCACGGCAAACAAAATGTCAAAGCAGGGCTTTACTGATGTAAACGTCTTAAGCGGCGGCATGAATGCTTGGCAATCTGCGGGTTTGCCCGTAGAAAAATAGCACAGCACCACCGAATACAAGGTTAATAATATGCAAAATGTAGTGATATACACTAAAGATTACTGTCCTTACTGCAAGCGAGCAAAAATGTTGCTTGGTCAAAAAGGCGTTGAGTATTCTGAGTTTGATTTAGTGCAGCAACCCGAATTGAAAGAAGAGATGGTGCAGCGTGCAAATGGTCGCACTACGGTGCCACAAATATTTATTGGCGACACCCATGTAGGCGGCTGCGACGATTTATTCGCGCTTGAATCTGCAAATAAGCTAGACGCTTTGCTCCAAGCTTAATCATCGCTTGCTTCAAAAAGGATGGAGTCTGCGTTTGCTTTCTTCATCACACAACACAAGCTGCTGGCGTTAAATCCGTCAGCGAACATAAATAGTAGTTCGTTGAATCAAACTTAGAGATGCTTTTGTTTCAACGTTTTTTTAAACACATGTGATTTTAAAAACATCGAATTTTTAAATACATACAATACAACAGGTACTTTCCATGGCGGATGACGCAGGCAACAATCCAGCAGAAGCAAAACAACAAGAAGTTCAGTTCAACTTACAGCGTATTTACACAAGAGACATCTCGTTTGAGACGCCAAATTCTCCCGCTATCTTTCAAAAAGAATGGAAGCCTGAAGTTAAATTAGACATAGACACGCGCACCAGCGAGCTTGATAAAAACTTATACGAAGTTGTGCTTTCGGTAACCGTAACTGCCACAGTAGAAGGTCAAGTTGGCTTTTTATGCGAAGTACAGCAAGCCGGTATTTTTGCCATTGGCGACATGCCAGATTCTAACAAAGCGCATATGTTAGGCTCTTTCTGCCCTAACATGTTATTCCCATATGCTCGTGAAACGGTATCTAACTTGGTAAATCGTGGCACTTTCCCAGCACTTAATTTACAACCTGTAAACTTTGATGCGATTTTTGCTGCATACGTCCAAAAGCGTCGTGAGCAGGAAGGTGCAGCTGGCGAAGCACCAAAGTTAGACGCTTAATTTAGGCTTTATACCTATTTAGCTATTGAGTCAGGCTCATAAGCCTGACTCACATTTTCTTCTCGTTACTCTCACTGCAAATCATGCATCTAATTAATAGTACTCACTTGCTTTACGCTGCTAACGGCTCGTTGACTGATGAGAAAAATAGGTGCTTAATGGTATTAAGACAATCTTTAAACAAGGCGGTTTATGTCAAACCAAAAGGCTAATGTCAGTGTATTCGGTGCAGGCTCCTATGGCACTGCCCTTGCGTTTTGTTTAAGTCGAAATCAACATCCCACCTACTTGTGGGGACGCTCACAGAGCGAAATTGAGTTAATGCAGCAAGACCGCACAAATAGCAAATACCTTGAAGGTTTTGAGTTTCCACCAGATTTACACCCCACCGCAGATTTAGCATTGGCGATTAACAAAAGTGAGTATTTGTTAATCGTTGTACCGAGCCATGCTTTTGCCGACATGCTGCGTAGTATTGCGCCTCACATTCAGCCACATCACAAGTTAATTTGGGCCTCAAAAGGGCTCGAGCCAAATACCGGGAGACTTCTTCAGGAGGTGGTCAACGATGTGCTTGGGGAGGGCATTCCAAGAGCGGTGTTATCTGGCCCAACATTTGCCAAAGAAATGGCTGCTGGTTTACCCACCGCTATTACCCTCTCTAGCACTGACACTGAGCTTGGCAATGAATTTAGCCATATGCTGCATAACCCCAAGAGCTTTCGGGTGTACCTTAATCAAGACTTGATTGGCGTGCAGCTTGGTGGCGCAGTTAAAAACGTAATAGCGATTGGCGCAGGCTTGGCTGACGGCCTTGGTTTTGGCGCAAATGCGCGCACTGCATTGATTACGCGCGGCCTAGCGGAAATGACCCGTTTAGGCGTTTCATTAGGCGCCAGCAGCGAGTCTTTTATGGGAATGGCGGGTTTAGGAGATTTAGTATTAACCTGCACCGATAATCAGTCTCGCAATAGGCGCTTTGGCCTCGCCTTAGGTCAGGGCTTAAATGTGCAGGATGCAATAGACAGCATAGGACAGGTAGTTGAGGGCTATCGTAATACCGACGAAGTCCACATACTGGCAAAAACTCAAGGCATCGAAATGCCTATTTGCGAGCAAATTTATCAGGTGCTGTATCACAACAAACCGGCAAAAGAAGCGGCGATCACTTTATTAAGTCGAGACCGCACGAGCGAATAAATGCGCGTAGAAGCTTAACGAGCGTTCGGGAATCCGAGCTGACGCCAGCTTTCATAAACAAAGACCGATACCGCATTCGATAGGTTCATACTGCGACTATCAGGCGCCATCGGAATTCTGACTCTGCATTCTGCTGGCAGTGCAAATATCACATCTTCTGGCAAACCTCTGGTCTCTGGACCAAACAAAAGTGCATCCCCTGGCTTATATTGAACGTCTGAATGAAAAGTCTGGCCCTTTGTGGTGCAGGCAAAGATGCGCTTAGGAGAGCGTTGGTCAATGTAGCTTTGTAGGTTAGGGTAGCGGCTAACACGAGCGAACTCATGATAGTCTAGCCCTGCTCTTCGCACCTTTTTCTCTTCCCAATCAAAACCCAGCGGTTCAATAAGATGCAGATTGTAACCTGTGTTTGCACAAAGCCTAATGATATTACCGGTGTTTGGCGGAATTTCAGGTTCAAAGAGTACAACGTCTAACATGGCTTTGTTTATGCTCGCTTAGCTTAAATTAGGAGGCTGATTCTAGCAGAGCTTAGTCTAAAAAGAACGCAAGAATGCTCTTGATCGCAGGCTTTCGATAACAGTCCCTTTCAAACAGTATCTCGTGCTTAGCGCCGTCTATTTTGAGTATTTTCGCCTGTGGCAATTTTGCATACACCCTGTCACTTGCTCGATTATCTACAATTTGATCATTGCCGGCCTGTAACATCAAAATTGGGGTGTGAATATTCGGAGCCAGTTTTAAAATCCTATCCATTGCCTGCAGGGCCGCCGCAAGCCACTGAAAGGTCACGCCGCCTAAGCGCGCATCTACATTGTCGTGATAATACTGCTTAAACCACTCATAGCGGGCTTTACTGCTAGTAAGCTGATTGTCTTCGAAAGCAAGCGTTTTGTAATCACCTTGTCCTAAAAAATATCCGGATTTGATGCCTAACATACGATGTATTGCCGCACCTATCGTCACAAATACTTTGGCAATAAATGCTGGAATGGGGGCTTTTATGCCATACATTGGCGCACACAGCGTGGCTTTTTCAAACAGCTTAGGGTAACGGGCCAGCAGCAAAGTGCCGATTGCGCTGCCCATTGAGTGACATAGCAAATACTGAGCAAGCCCTTCCTGCTGATAGCTAGACTTTATTGTGGCCAATACATCGCTGATTAAATTGGCAGCATCCTCTACATATTCTTCAAAGTCGCTCACAAAACCATGGAGCGGGTTATCGGTGGTGCGCCCTGACTGACCCTGCCCGATATGATCAAATGCAAAGACTGAAAACCCATTACGGTATAGCTCATCGATTAACTCAGCATATTTAACTACCGACTCAGCTCTGCCTTGCATAATAACCACCCAGGCTTTAGCTTGGGTATTAAGCACATATCGATAGTGCAAAGTTACACCATCACTGCGCTGCCAATAGCCAACGGTTAGTTTTTCGCTGATAAATACGGGTAATTCATGCTTGTAATATTGGGGTAAGTCTTGTTCGTTACTTGAGTACACAGATTGCAATATCCTTAATATTTGAAGTCCTCAGTTTTTGCTCGCTTAGGGGAATCTAATCAGCCCTGTTGATGGGTAGAGCTATGCTCATTCTCAGTCCGCCTTTTGCCGAGAGTGCCGCACTAAGTTCACCACCATTTAATGCCACGGCTGCTTTAGCAATCGCTAAGCCTAAACCACTCCCCTGACCTTTAATATCCCTTGCATTTTTAGCCTGATAAAAGGGCTCAAACAAACGCCCTATCTCTTGTTCTGATAAACCCTTTCCATCGTCATCTACATGTATATAGATATGGGTGTGGCTTATTTCACAGCTCAGCCATACTCTTTCTTTTGCGTACTCAATAGCATTACGCGTGAGATTTTCAAGTGCACTTGATAGAGCATCTTTATCTATCGTCACTGCAATATTGGGCACAGAGTCACTTTGCAAATACTTAGAACGCGCCTTGGCTTCAAAATCTAGGTTTTCTATGGTTTGGGCGAGTGCATCAGGGAGCGATATGCTTAAAAACGCATGCTCACCCATTGCTCCTAAACCACTTTTTGCGTTCTGCATACGGCTTAATTTCAGGATTTGAGCAATCAATTTATCCATAGTCTGCACTTCAGATTCTATTCGGCTCAAGTAGCGTTTTAAATACTCATCATCTGTTAATTCATTTGCGCTTTCTTTGCTGTTTAAGTCTTCCTCATCAAGACTAGCTTGCTCAAAGTATTTGTCTTGTAACAATGCGTTAGCGAGCTGCAGTCTTGTTAGGGGAGTACGTAATTCATGAGACACATTAGCTAACAACATATTTTGCTGCTGCATGCTGGCGCGGATTTTTGTCGCCATCGCATTGAAGTCTGTCGCCAACTGGCCTATTTCGTCATGCCTTGATATTTGTTTGCTTAAGTCTATTTGTGTCTCGCCATCGGCGAATGCGCGACTCGCCGCTCCCAATTCTCTTAAGGGTTTACTCAAACGCCACGCTAGAAACAAACAAAGCATTGAACCAATGCTTAGAATAACTATCAGCGCAACCGCCCATGATTGCGGGCGGCGCTCTTCATGGCGCAGCAGACGTCCAACAAACAACTTGTACTCTTGCGATGCCGTAGAAATCTCGAAAGGCCCTATAAAGTCAATTCGAGGACCCCTAGCAAGGATAATTTGTTCTGATGATGCAAGTTCTACAATTGGCCTTTTCGACGGTAACATTAATTCTGGGAAGCCCAATATTACCTCATTGCTTGATGAGTTTACTAACATCAGTTGCCATTTACCGCGGTTTGCTACGCGCCTGAGAGCAAGCTCTGGTGCTAATCCTCGATTTATCGACATTTGCACGAAGGCTGACACTCTATTCCCCTGATTTAACTGCTGCTCTGATGGCTGGGCTACATCAACTTCAGCACGGATGAGTCTCGCGAGAATAAACGCACATATCAATAGCGTGCTGACGGATATCCAAAACCAAAGAAAAATCTTACCAAACAGGCTTCGAGCGGGATTGAGTTTTAACACTTTTTGCAACTGAGCTCGCATGTTCAAGAGGCAGTCATCATGTAACCGTTGCCACGCACAGTTTTAATCACATCATCGATACCATGCTGGGCCAACTTTTTACGAATATTACTCACGTGTACATCTAAACTGCGGTCAAAGGGCGCGAGTTTTCTACCTAGGATGACGCTGCTCAATTGTTCCTTGCTGATAAGCTGTCCTGGATGTTTAATTAAATGCAGGAGCATTAAAAATTCGGTGGCAGTAACTGCAAGGTCAGCGTCATTTACACGCACGCTGTGACTACTTTCATTCATCTCAATACCATGGAGTTTAATGGTTTCGCCTTTTCCTTGCCCTTCAAACGAAGCAGAAAGCGTATCTAATCTTCGCAAAAGCGCCTTTATCCTTGCCAGTAACTCTCTGTGATTAAAAGGTTTGGGCAAGTAGTCATCGGCGCCTAGCTCCAAGCCTAAAATTTTGTCGTAGTCATCGCCTTTTGCGGTAAGCATAATGACCGCCACAGATGAGAACTGCCTTAGCTGACGCAAGGTTTCAAAGCCATCCATTTCTGGCATCATGACATCGAGCAAAACAAGATGGAACTCTCCTTCTCGCAGTTTTTGCAAACCCTCCAGCGGTGAATTGGCAACCTCAAGCTCATAATGTTGCTGCGACAAATACTCACAAAGTAGGTCTGTCAGCGCGACGTCATCATCAATGAGCAAAATTTTATACATACGACTCAACCCTCGCTTTATTTATTGCTTATGCGTTAGGGGTTATTTTATCGATTAAATACTACACCGACAGTGTCTTTACACAAGCTTTACGTTCACTTTACCAAGCCCAAACGTTTCTTTGCGTTTAAACAGATATGATAGCTACAGATACAAATCCAACGTCAAAACTCTTTAAGGAGAGATTATGAAACCTACTGTATTAAAATTAGCACTTACTACGATGCTTGCATTATCTGTTGCTACAAGCGCTGTTGCTACAAGCGGCTTATCTTTTGCCGATGAGCCTGGTCATGAACGAGGGAACAAGAGCGCTAGTATGATGTTTGCTGGATTGGACTTAAGCGCAGAGCAAAAACAAGATATTCGTCAAATTCTGCGTCAAAGTAAACAAGACAATTCGGTATACCAAGGTGAAAGGAAGGCGCTAAGAGCGCAAATGCAAAGCCTCATGCAACAATCGGTTTGGGACGAAGCATTAGCCACTGATTTAGCCACTCAAAAAGCGACCTTAGGCATGCCTATTGAGTTAAACAAAGCGAAGGCACGAAACGCAGCCTTTGCGGTGTTAACAGCTGAGCAACAGTCAGAATTTATTGCTAAGCAAGCGGAGCGTGCAGAGCGTAAAGCACAAATTAAAACGCTTAACTTTGAACGCATGCAAGAGAGACTGGAGCTAAGCGATGAACAAGTTGAGTCACTTGTTCAGATTCAAGATGCGCACCTAAAAAACACCGCAGCATTAAGAGACGCAATGAAAGCACACAAAGACGCAGAAAGAGCACTGATTTTTTCAGCGAGCTTTGATGAAAGTGCATGGTCAGCACTACAAACTGAAATTCAACCCACGCTTATCGCGCTTGATGTAGCGAAAAGCGCAAACCGTTTTCAAATGATGCAGCTGTTAAACGACGAGCAACAGGCCAAGTTAAAGCGCATTGTGAAAAAACTGCAAAAAGGAAAGGGCAAATCAAAAGGTAAAGCGCGTAAAACAGTGGATGCGACTAGCTAAGACTCCACTCGCAACAACAAGCATTTTAAGACGGATACCGAAGCAGACTTTGGTATCCGTTTTTGCTA
>CAYQMI010000099.1:1020-13394 GCA_964418575.1 uncultured Glaciecola sp. | reverse complement strand
ACTTATTACGCAGGGCTAATACTCTAAGGTCATATAGCTGCAGTCTTTGACTTTAGCTATGCCCTGTGGATAAGCAGACTCTACAAAACCTAAGTTTTTGTAGCTAGTTTTAGCGGCGGTGTTGCTGTTGTATACAAATAAAGAAACAAGCTGAATCTTCTGTAGGGCCACGGCCTGCTCTATCAACAAATTTACCAGCACATACGATAAACCTTTGCCACGATACTCGGGCGCAATCACTAAGCGCCCCACGTGAGCGCGATTTGGCCAAAACTGAATTTGCCCAAAGCCCAATAGCACTTGCTCACCATGGTCTGAATTGTTAACAAGTGCAAAACTCTTATAATCGCCTTTTTGCAGGCCACGTTGAAGTTCATCAGCACCACTGGGAAAACCAAGTGATGGTCCTGCCCAGTGTTCAAACTGACGCTTATTTGAAAACCAAGATAGGATTAGCCCATAGTGAGCTGGCTGCGCATCAATGAGCTCGATGTTATCGAGCTCACGCTTGCTGTTTATTGATATAGGGTCTTTATCCATCTTTCTTCATTAATAAAGCGCCATGCCCAGCTATCCCACTGCTCGGGTAAACCAGCATCAAGCACATCTTGCTCACTTAGCCCTTCTGCTTTTTTCGACTGCACGAAGGCATGAGTTTCTTTAATCATATCTACAAATCGCTGTAAATCCGCTTTATTTGCGAGGGTACCATGCCCAGGAATGACCTGCGTATCATCATCAATTTTACTAAGCAGCGTTTCAACCGACTGAATATAGCCGGTAACCGTGCCACCCGCGCCCAAGTCGATATACGGGAACATGTCTTTGAAAAACAAATCGCCTGTATGCAGTACGTCTGGTTGTTCAAACCATACTGCACTGTCACCGTCGGTGTGCCCGTCGGCTAAATGGAAAACATGGATAGTTTCCTCATTAAGATGGAATTTAATACCATCTTGATAAGTCACTACGGGCAACATTGCCTTCTCAACATCTTCTCCAGATGCTAAGCGTATGCGCACGTTTTCATGAGCAAATATGGTGACGCCTTTGTTTTGCGCAAAAAAAGCGTTAGAGCCGGTATGGTCGCCATGATAATGCGTATTGATCACAAAACGCTTTGGCGCTGATGAAAGTTCGGCAATCGCGGCAGTAATTTTTTCCGCCAGTGGTGCGTACTGATCATCAATCATTAATACACCGTCATCACCTACCGACACACCAATGTTACCCCCTGCACCTGTTAGCATGTGTACTGAGCCGCCTACGTGTTGTGCTGTTATTTCAACATCCGCGAAACGGTCTTGCGCGATAGCGGCGCTTGCATTCGCAACAAGCAAACTTGCGATTAGTAATTTTTTTATCATTGTTATCTACTCCACATCGAGGTGATTATTTGCATTAACGGCTCCAATAAACGCAAATCTTGGAACTGAATGACCGTCTTTTTCTACCTGTTCAAAAAACATTTCGTAAGGCCTTACCCACAAACGAGCGGGATTTCCCGCGTCGCTGTGCAAAGGCTTATACAAAACCAATTCTTGTTCTGTCTCGCTATGTATTACAACATCAATCAGCTCATAATACTGCCCTTTATAATGCTGATACCTGCCTTTTTTCGCTTCCATCACTTATTCACTCTTGGCAAAATATACTTCGCGGTAAAGGCTGCAACACCTGCAGCGGTTGGTTTGCCGTGCTGCCAGTCGAGATTTTCAACCGCAGAACCCGCAATATCAACGTGGGTATAGGCAATAGGAAGCTCACTTTCGGCCCCATGATGATTAATACCAGAGGCAATACTCAAATACGCCATAGGAAACTGATGCCCGCGCACAGTGCTCACAGATGGCGCATTGTTTGACGATAAAACATCGTCTGCTTTGGTTTTAGGCTTTATAAAATCATAATCTTCACGCCTTACTTTAGACTGCTCGCAGGGGTCTGACCATAAATGCCCAGCGTTAATTAGCGTGTCACTCACCTTGGCATCAATTGCTACTTGATTTTCAATAAGCGCGGTGTATGGCCCAAAGGCGATGGCGGCATGCCCGGTTAATGTGGCAAATGAAAATATTTGCGGGCCCGGTGCATTCACGGCCTGCTCTCGCATATGCGAAAGTACATCCGTAAGCACCATTCTGCCCTCTGCATCAGTGTTGCCCACACGCACTCTCACTCCGGCATGTGAGGTAATGATTTCATCTGGTACATAAGCATCAGCGCCAATGCTGTTGCGAACAGCAGCAATGCTTGCCACAACTTTAATGCCTTTGGGCTGACAAATAGAAAGGGCTTTCATAATACCTGCTACAGTAGCTGCACCGCCCTTGTCTCGGCTCATACCAGCCATATGCCCATTGACTTTTAAGTCCGCGCCACCGGTATCGTACGTTATACCTTTACCCGCGAAGTAAAGCGTTTGCTCAATCGGGCCCTCGCCTACATATTCCAAATGAATAACGCGCGGGTGATGCCTTGCAACATCGAACGAAGCGCGAGCAACTGCATGTAAGCAGGGATAATCATTTAACAATACAGTTTCATCTTGTATTTGCGAGAACTTAACCGAGCTGCCCTTAAAAGCGTTTTCGCAATACTCAGCAAAGCCAATGGGGGCCATTCTCTCTGGTTCAGTACCGCAGAGGTCTCTTGCCAGGCGTTTTCCACTTTCAATCGCATACAAAGCTTGTTCACTGGACGCACTTAAACCTAGCAACGTAATGCTCTGTACTGGCTCTATATCATCTTCGTTTAGGGCTTGTCGCGCTTCTAGGGGCTGCCATAACTGCTGACAAATACCTAAGTAGATGCTTTCTAGCGCTAAACTGTATTCTTGCTTTTTATGTGCGGGAAATTGCTCAACATCCAACACAATTAATGGATTTAAGGCATCAATATCGAGTAGGTGCTTTGCAATGGTTTTGCCGATATCAAAAAATCGCCTAACATCGTCATAGTCTCTCGCGAGCTCACCCACTGGCACGTGCAAACAACGACCACCAGATACTGTTTTAGATGCAATCAAAGAGGCTGCCTTTCCTACTCTTGGATCAAACTGTTGCGCCTCCAGTAGAGCGTTTGCCAAGTCTGGAAAGTGAGGGCTAGATAAAGACTGACTAATAACCACGCTCAAGTCGTGATCAATACTAGAATCTTTAATTGCATTAAGTGCAATAGGTTTAGGAAAAGCCATAAAACTCCTGAAAAAAACTTTGAAAGCGCGGACGCTGAACCATCAATACTGTTTAGTATAGACAGCTACGCGATACTCTCCAATAAAGTTTACGCATCCCAATCAAAGGTGAGTTGTGCTTGAGGCTCTTGTGGCGGCTGCAAACCAATTTGCACGCCTAACAAACGCACTTGCTTACCTTCTCCACGCTGCAATGCCTCATGTAATAAGGCTAAAAGTATGTTTGCATCAATGCTGTCGTGCTTTACTTCTTTTGTGGTCTGCACAAAGTCATGAAATTTTACTTTTACGCCAATTTTATCAATACCTCGGCTTGCCAAGTATTTTTCTGCGCGCGACTCTACTTCTGGGATCAACTGCTCTGTAAGATAAGTGGCAAGCTCAGCTTCTTCTACTTGATTAGTGCTAAATGTACGCTCTACCCCCACCGATTTACGAATTCTTGATGTTTCAACTCGTCGAGGGTCGTTGCCCTGACATTTTTGCCACAAAGAACGCCCAAATTTCCCAAATTTTTCGACCAACTGGCTTTCAGGTAAGGCCTTTATATCAGCGCCGGTCAATAGCCCAAGTTGCTGAAGCTTTTCAAAAGTTACCTTCCCCACGCCAGGGATCTTATTGAGCGGTAAAACATCAATAAAGCTATCAACCTCGTCGGGGGTCACCACATATTGACCGTTGGGTTTATTCATATCTGAAGCCACTTTCGCAACAAACTTTATTGGCGCAATACCTGCCGATGCGGTCAACTGAAGCTCACGCTCTATGGTTTCTCTTATATCTTGAGCAATTAAAGTGGCGGAGCCTTTGAATAGCTTGCACTCTGTGACATCAAGAAAGGCCTCATCTAACGAAAGTGGCTCTATAACTGAGGTATACCGAGAGAAAATTTCACGAATATGTTGGCTAACCTGCTGATACACCTTCATGCGTCCTGGCACAATAATGAGCTTGGGGCATTTCCGCAACGCAAGAGCAGATGGCATCGCACTGCGCACGCCAAACTTACGCGCGATATAGTTGCAGGTAGTCAATACACCTCTGTTCGCAGTTTTGCCACCCACCGCAACAGGGTGGCCGGCAAGCTCTGGGTTATCTCTAATCTCCACCGACACATAAAATGCATCCATATCAACATGAACGATTTTACGCATGGCTGCTATTTATTTGAGCCCAACAAAGCACTTAAAGGTTCAGGTCTATGGGAAACAAAGCCTTGGTAGTAGTCTAAATTCATCGATTGAATAATCGCAAGAGCTGCATCTGTCTCAACACATTCGGCAATTACCTTTATTTGTTTAGCTCTAGCGATACCGCTTATTGACTCTACCATTTTTCGGTTAATCTCATCATTTTCAATATCACGAACAAACATGCCATCGATTTTAACGTAATCTACAGGGAGTTGCTTGAGGTATTCATAGGATGACGTACCTGTACCAAAATCGTCTAATGAAAATAAGCAGCCAATACTATCAAGCTCTTTCATGAACTGATGCGTTGCCTCAATATTTAATATGGCTGAGGTTTCGGTAATCTCAAAACATACCTGCGAGGCCTCAACTTTATACTCTTCTATTAGCGAGGTGATTAAGCTAGCGGCATTGCTCTTAATAATGAATTCACCCGACAAGTTAATTGAAACAATCATGTCTCTAGGCAAATCATTTATGCGCATAAAGGTGTTTTTAAGCACCCACTTGTCGATTTCGGTAATCAGGTGAAAGCGCTCGGCAACAGGAATAAAATGCCCGGGCGGTTTTATTTTTCCGCTTTCATCTTTGAGGCGTAACAATATTTCTATTTTTTTTAGGTCCGTTCCAGTAGTCGAATAAACATGCTGAAAATACAGTTCAAACTGATTGTTATCGATAGCATGATGGATTAGCGGGATGATTTTCATCTGCTGCTGGGTTTTATCTATGTAGTCTTTACTGTAGTTGTAGATAGATACTTCACCGCCGCCTTTGCGTTTACTTTCAAAGCATGTTCGCTCCGCAATGCTGAGCAAATGAGAAACTGAATCTATCCCTTCATCAATTTCTACCACAGCCATACTTATGGAATGCTTGAACACTTCGTCATTCCACTCAAACTTTAAATTCTCAATGTTTGTCTTAATTAAGTGTGCGCGCTGAATAGCGCTATCGAGAGAAGCGCTTTGCGATAGCACTGCGAACTCGTCGCCTCCCATTCGCGCGCAAACGCAGGAAAAGTCAAAACCACCGCGTAAAAGCTCCGCAATTTGCCGCAGTA
The DNA here is from genome assembly GCA_964418575.1 of uncultured Glaciecola sp. Lineage (GTDB taxonomy): Bacteria > Pseudomonadota > Gammaproteobacteria > Enterobacterales > Alteromonadaceae > Glaciecola. The sequence goes on along the minus strand of CAYQMI010000099.1, from coordinate 7,942 downwards.
ATTCGTCTCCCGCGACATGACCGCAGGTATCATTGATGATTTTAAATTGGTCAAGGTCGATGAAATACAAAAACCAACGAACGCCATCACTTTCAGGCCTTTCCATGACGCTTTTTAACTCTTGCTCCATCGAGTTTCGATTGAACATTCGGGTAACAAAGTCATAGTTTGATAAGTATGTGAGTTTGTCTTGCAAGCGCCGGCGCTCGTCAATTTCTCTGCGTAGGTTTTTATTTGAACTAACAAGCTCAAGCGTGCGCTCTTGCACCTTGATTTCAAGGCTTTCATTCACACTTTCAAGCAATAAATTAGCCTTATCTAAAGACACCAAAAGCTGGTTAATCTTTAGATGAGTATTTAACCTCGCAATCAGCTCCTCTGAGCGCACAGGCTTTAAAATGTAATCAACGCCGCCCGCATCAAAGGCTTCTGATAAGTCTTTTGAACTCGCAGTTAGAAATAACACAGGAATATGTTTTATTCGCTCGTCTTGCTTAATGATTCTGCACACTTCGATACCAGACTGACCTGGCATATTGATATCTAATATAATGATGTCGGGGATTGAGCGAGCGAGAACATCTAAAGCGGCGCTTCCAGATTTAGCTATGAGCAATTTGGGGCTGTAAGGCTCTAAAAAAGCAGCAAGAATATTAATGTTGCTTGGGTCGTCATCAACAATAAGGATGGTGTGCGAGCTTAGTATCGTTTGTGTCATTGCTGGGCTGCCAAAATAATGGAAAGATTTTCATAATCGAACTGTTCTAACGCTTTTATTATCTGAGTAAGCTCTTGCTCATGCGGATTTTGTTTCGCTAGCAACTTTAATTCATTTACGAGTGCAAATGGCACGAGTTCATTGTTTTGTGCATATTGAGCAATCTCGTCATAAATTTCTGCAATACTTCTAGCATCCGTCTGATGTAAATTTTCATCAAACGCATTCGCTACAAGCAAAGCTTTCGCATCCGCGATACTCGCTTCAATGCTTGTATTGAGCTCTTCAATATCCAACTGCGTAAGCAAGGCCTGCTCGCTTTTCTTCTCTAAACTCAAGCATGTGGAGAACAATGACATAAATCCTAAATTACCGCTACTGCCTTTAAGAGCGTGCAGTTTTTTATCAAAACTATGCTGCTCTTGTTCATTCTTCGGAAGCGTAAAATGAGCAAGTTGTTCCACATAAAGCGCCATACTTTGCAGATACATCTGTGGAGAAATAGACAGACTAAGGCTTGTATTTTTCCAATCTAGGGCTTGTAAAGGTTTTTCAGGCAGAATTAAAGCACTCAAGGGCGATGGTTCTAAATCATGACTTGCCTGCTCAATTATTTGTGCTTTTGGCATATCATGCTTATTCAAATGCTCAGGCGTTATGGCAAAGCCTGCATGCAATGCTTGTTTTAGCTGACCACTATCAATTGGCTTGGCAACATGGTCGTTCATGCCTGCTGCAAGGCACTTTTCTCTATCACCTTTTAAGGCATTCGCTGTCATCGCAATGATGGGAATTCCTTGATAACGAACTCCGCACACGCCTGCTCGTATTTTTTGAGTAGCGCTGTAACCGTCTAACACAGGCATTTGACAGTCCATAAGAATAAGCGTGAATGGCTGATTGTTGTCACTATTGTTTAGTGCATCTAACGCCTCTTGTCCGTTAGCTGCAACATCATACCTCAACGTAAACTGCTGCATTAAACCTTGTGCAACGAGCAAGTTGACTGCGTTATCTTCAACAATTAACACTCGGTGATACTTAGGCCATTGCTGCATGCTTGTAATAGAGTCAGCATGAAGTCCAAATAAACTTTGTTCAGTAATTGCCTTCACTCGATCTGAACTAGCACCTGCGGTAGCGACCAATTTAATGGTGTTAAACAAGTCAACGGTTGCAACTGGTTTAAGCAAACAGCCGTCTAAACCCATAGCATTTAGCTCACTACTGCTTACGTTAAAAGACATTGAGCTAAGCATCAGCACTTTGATTTCAGTTCCATCTGCTGCTTTCTCTCGCAGGTGTTTTGTAAAAGTCAGGCCGTCCATGCCGGGCATATTCATATCGGTGATAACTAAATCGAAATGCTCGTCAGTTTGTTCAATGACCGAGAGCGCTTTCAATGCGCTTTCTGCAGTTGAGCATCGTATATTCATGTTGAGCAGTTGATTAGATAAGATGTCGAGATTCGTTTGGTTATCGTCTACTATCAATACTCTCCAATTACTGAGATCTAAATCAGGCAAACGCTTTTGTTGCAGCAGGCTTGGTGCAAAATCTACTGAGAAACTAAAACAGCTACCTTTCGCTAATTCGCTCTCAACATTGATAGAACCACCCATGAGTTCGCACAAACGTTTGCATATCGCCAGACCTAATCCACTGCCGCCATATATACGTGTGGTTGAAGAATCAACTTGTGAGAAAGATTCAAACAAATTAGGCAGTTTATCTTTAGGGATCCCTATACCGGTATCACTCACTTTGCAAACAAAACTGACTTCTTCATTGTTGTTCTTTAGTGAATTTGCCGTCAGAAGAACTTGGCCACGCTCAGTAAATTTAATCGCATTATTTAATAAATTAGTCACGATTTGACGCAGGCGCATAGGGTCGCCCTTCACCATTGCATGTTCGATTTTGGTGACATCTACAAGCAGTTCAATGCCCTTTTCTTCAGCCTTTATAGCCAGTGCTTTCGCGCTATCCTCTAACAAACTCTGAAGGTTGAAATCCACCTCTTCCAACTCTAGCTTGCCCGCCTCAACGCGAGAAAAATCAAGTATGTCGTTGATGATACTTAGCAAACTACTTGCGCTATTTTTTGCTACGTTCAGCTTATTTGCCTGGTCAGCACTTAGCGGAGTATTCATAACAAGATCAAGCATGCCAAGCACGCCGTTCATGGGTGTCCTTATCTCATGTGACATACGAGCCAAGAACTCACTCTTCGCTTTATTTGCCGCTTGCGCTTCGATAGACGCTTGTATTAGCCTCTCTTCATTTCTTCGCATCTGCGTAATATCACGAGATATACCCAAGATACCGGGGGCTTTATTATCGGCAAAGGGAAGCAAAGACTTTTTTGTTTCATAGGTGCGATCAGGCTCTGTTTCATGATTCGCAACACGCTCAATAATAAGGGGCTGGCCAGTGGCTAGCACTTGATCGTCCGTCTCCACAAAATATTCTCGGTCTTTCTCGTTTGTAATTTCTCGATCGGTGAAGCCAATTACTTCGTCTGGCTTTCTATTGAATATTTTAAAAAAAGCATGATTACCTTTTATATAGCGTTTTTCGCTGTCTTTGCAGAAAATAGGATCTGGAATAGCATCAAACAGCCCTTGCAAAACAGCCTGCTCATGACAAAGCTCACTCATGGCTTGCTCTAATTGCCTGGTACGCTCTTTAACCTGCCCTTCTAATGTCTCAGCGGCCCGAGTAAGTTCTGCATTTGCTTTTCTTATCATGAGATACAAACTTACAGCCATGACGAGGAGAATAAGCACACAAAGTAGCAGTAAGCTAATGATAATAGAGCGAGCGCTGTAGTAACTTTCTAAAGCTTCTTCTAGATCTATTTCGGTAGTGATCCCCATGTTTAAGCTCGACGACCAACGCCATGCACCGATTACCGGCACCCCACGATAATCTCTGTATCCCTCTACATTGCTATCTGAATTTCCGGCCGTGGCTGATTGAGCCATTAAGGTAAGAGAATCGGTGGCTCTGTCTGCACTAGAGTTATACATCAGGTTTATTCCTGGGTCGTATAACTTAATATTGGCTATTGCTGACTGCCCTTTTGATAATAAATTTATTTCCTCTAGAGTATTGTTAAACCGAGAGTCAGTGGTCATGGTGCCACTTCGGTCGAACATGTAGGTCTCACCTGAATCACCTATTCGACCTAAAAATGCAATTTGAGACAGCTCTTCTTGCGCATAAAACAACTCAGCCAACACACCTATACTCTCTGACCCCTTACGAATTGGACTGGTGATAATCACGACGCTACGCTGCAAGTCATTCACCGTGGGGATAGAGACAGGGGGAATAATCATATTTCTTGATAGGGCTTGAGCAAACATATCTCGATAGTTTTCGGCCATATTCAAGTCACTTAAACGAAGATTAGAGGCGGTCGAGAGCACTACTTGACCGTCAGGAGAAAAAACAACAAATCCTTTATTACTTTTAATCGCTCCAAGCATCTCTAACTCGTCTTTAACTCGAGCAACTGTTTCACTGATTGCTGTATTGCCACCCGCAATCTGTTGCTGAACTTCTGCAACTGTTAGGCGCTGAATTATTGGACTGCTTGATATTTGCTCTAAAGCACTTTGACGCCGACTAGCCCATTGAATGAGGGCATTTTCAGTAGTATCTAAAACAACCTCTAGCGCACTGCCGTAATCATCGAGCACTTTGACTTTGACTTGACTTAAAGCATAGAGCGTGGCGAAAAATGATACAAGTACAAACAGTCCGGCAAAAATAACAGCAGTAACCAAGGTACGACTGCGAAAACGCTTAGGTTTTGCTGTTTTTACTGCTTTTGCCATTTGATGGAGTGCTTAAAGGTGAGTAAGTGCTTAATAATGTATCTGTATCAAGTACAAAAGTTAAGCAATTATTTATTGATTACCCTAAAGTTAATTGTGTCTCAGTGGAAATAAGCTGAGTAAGAGACGCCTAAAGATACCAACCATGTGTAAGACTGTTGCATCGCGCCCCAGAATTAAGCAATGTGTAGGGATCAGATTATTTGATTGTTCTTCCACTCTTTGAGTTTTTCTTCTCTGGCTTGCTCACGCTCCATGCGTGCTTTTTTGCGGTCACATGGCTCTGGGCAATCACAAGCTTTAGATACACCCAATGCGCCCAAACCACCACAAGACCCCGATATACTTTTCTTTTGGAAGATATACCCTACCCCCATGGCTAACACCATGAGTAAGAAAAAACAAAACGCTAATATAAATGTGCTCAAGATAACCTCTTAATGCCTCGTTATTGAACGACCTTAACCTGACGCTCAAATGAAGTAGACCGATATTCTACGAATTCAGTTCCTTCTTTAGTAATAAATAAAGCCGCAATGCCCTGACTTTCCGCTAATTCTTTACCTTTATCGGCACCCATCACAATCAATGCAGTGGCCAAACCATCTGCTTCAATGGCACTGGGTGCGATCACTGAAACTGCCACTAAATTGTGCTGAATGGGATACGAAGTCTTCGGGTCAATGAGGTGTGAAAATCTCACGCCGTCTTCCTCGAAGTAATTTCTATAATCCCCTGAGCTTGCTATCGCGTTGTCACCAATCGTAATGATACGCTGAACAGCCCTTTGCGTACTAACAGGTTTTTCGATGGCAACTAACCAGTCTTTATTGTCCTGTTTTGTGCCGGCAACACGCATTTCGCCGCCTATTTCGACCAAGTAATTAATAATATTATACGACTCAAGAATCTCGGCCAATTCATCTACCGCATAACCTTTGGCAATAGTAGATAAGTCGATATAAACCGAATCGTTGAATTTGACTAAAGAGTTATCTAAGAGCTCAAACTTATCAATACCAATTGAAGCTCTTACACTTGATACTTGTTCTGCGCTAGGCACTACTTCAGGCTTTTGATCGGGCCCAAAGCCCCATAGATTAACGAGAGGACCTACGGTTATATCTAGTGCTCCGTCACTAAGCCTTGCTAACCTGAGCGCCTCGCGGATAACCTCAATGGTCTCTGCGCTTATTGCAAAAGGAACATTAGCTGGCGCTTTATTTAGCAATGACAGCTCAGAGTCCGGAATATAAGTCGACATCAGCTGATTGATTTCCAATAAGCGTTGGTCTATCTCACTTTGAAGCATTTCAGCGTCAACTTTTTCTGTTGCTTCAGAATTAACATACTTAATGTTGTAAGTTGTACCCATTGTCTTGCCAGACAATGCAGTAATATCGCTGTCAGTTCGCCCGCATGCAGACAGCATTAGCCACATTGTCGCTAGGCAAATTACTCTAAACATTTGCGTTCTTAGGCACATATTAGCATTTTACCCTATTAATTAGTCTTCATAAAAAAGGGGCACAACGCCCCTTTTTTAATGCTTGATTAACGGCTTAACCACCAAAGTCATCGAGCATTATGTTTTCATCTTCCACGCCCATGTCTTTAAGCATGTTGATAACTGCAGCATTCATCATGGGAGGACCACACATGTAGAACTCGCAGTCTTCTGGTGCTGGGTGGTCTTTCAAGTAATTCTCTAACAATACGTTATGAATGAAACCTGTATAACCTTCCCAGTTGTCTTCTGGCTGTGGGTCAGAAAGCGCTACATGCCAGTTAAAGTTCTCATTCTCTTCTTGAAGCATGTCGAAATCTTCAACGTAGAACATTTCACGACTTGAACGAGCGCCATACCAGAAGGTGATCTTACGGTCTGTTTTTATACGGCGAAGTTGGTCAAATATATGAGAGCGCATTGGAGCCATACCGGCACCACCGCCTACAAACACCATTTCGGCTTCGGTTTCTTTCGCGAAGAACTCACCAAATGGACCTGAAATCGTCACCTTGTCACCTTCTTTAAGCGACCAAATGAATGAAGACATCTTACCCGCCGGTAAACTTAGGTTATTTGGCGGAGGCGTAGCGATACGCACATTCAACATGATAATACCGGCTTCTTCTGGATAGTTTGCCATTGAGTATGCACGAATGGTCTCTTCGTCAACTTTAGACTCAACATCAAAAAATCCAAAACGCTCCCAATCAGGACGATATTCATCAGGAACATCAAAATCACGGTATTTAACATGGTGAGGTGGAGCTTCAATTTGAATGTAACCACCCGCACGGAATGGAACGCTTTCGCCGTCGGGGAGCTTAAGTTTCATTTCTTTAATGAAAGTTG
>CAYQMI010000099.1:0-1010 GCA_964418575.1 uncultured Glaciecola sp. | reverse complement strand
CTTAGTGATATGGTCGAGCTCAGTAGGCAGTATCTCACCGCCGCCTTCTTTGATATCTACACGGCACTGACCACATGAGCCACCGCCGCCGCAAGCTGAGGATACGAAAATACCTGATTCAGCCAAAGCGCCTAATAACTTTCCGCCAGGAGAGGCCGTAATTACTTTATCAGGATCATCGTTGATCATGATCTGTACATCGCCGCTTGGCACTAATTTCGACTTTGCAAAGGTAATGATTAGTACAAGCACCATTACTATTGCGATAAACATACCAACGCCGAGATAAATTTCTATCTGATTCATCTTTTGCTCCTAATCCACTCTACAGTGAAATGCCGGTAAATGATTGGAATCCAAGGGCCATAAGGCCTGCAATCATAAACACTGAACCTAATCCACGAATGCCGTCTGGCATATCAGCGTATTTTAACTTCTCGCGCACTGCTGCAAGCAATACAATTGCCATTGCCCAGCCAATACCGCTACCCACACCATACACAACACTTTCACCAAGCGTATATTCACGCTGCACTGCAAACGCAACGCCGCCGAATATTGCACAGTTTACGGTAATAAGTGGCAAGAAGATCCCCAGTGCGTTGTATAAAGCAGGGAAGAACTTGTCCAATGTCATTTCCAGTATCTGTACCAAAGCAGCAATTACGCCGATAAAGGTTAAGAAGTTAAGGAAGCTTAGATCCGCATCTGGAAAGCCTGCCCAAGCTAAAGCGCCTGGAGCTAGAACGTTTACATATATAAGTTGGTTAACAGGAACGGAGATGCCCAATACAACAACAACCGCTACACCCAAGCCCATAGAAGTTTTAACTTTCTTTGAAACGGCAAGAAAAGTACACATTCCTAAGAATAAAGACAGCGCCATGTTTTCAACAAAAATGGCTCTGATTGCTAGTGCTAAATAATGTTCCATCAGTATTATTCCTTCGGCTCTACTTGCTCAGGGCGAATGGTACGAATACCCCAAATCATTAGTCCAATTAACATAA
>CAYQMI010000098.1:0-13625 GCA_964418575.1 uncultured Glaciecola sp. | reverse complement strand
AGCGATCAGCATTACGCCTACGCGATGATGACGGGGAGGTTCAGCGCTTAGATGACGGGGAGTTTTTTAGCGCGTAAGCAAGCAGCGTCATAAAGGCATTGCAAATAACCACTAAAATTTAATTTAAGAAAGTATGTATTATGATCACTAAAGTTAAATGCCCTACTTGCGCTAAAGCGGTTGTATGGAGCAGCGAGTCAGAATTTAGGCCCTTTTGCAGCAAGCGCTGTCAGTTAATCGACTTGGGGCAATGGGCAAACGAAGAAAACCGCTTACCCGCGGGCGCAAATAACAACGCAGAAACACAAGTAAACATTGATATTGAAGATATTGAGGCTATGCTTGGCGAACAACCCGACGACTTTTTTAAATCATGAGCATAAAATCGGTATTTATTTGCGGCGGCACTCACGGAAATGAGCTTTCAGGCGTATATGCCGTTAAGCAATGGCAGCAAAATAGTCAACATATAGAAAGCTTAATTCCCAGCGCTAACATTAGTTTGTTAATGGTAAACCAAGCATCTATTGATAAGCGCACCCGATTTATTGATGAAGATTTTAATCGACAGTTCGATAACAACAAACTTGCAGAAAATCAGCAAAAAAGCACGCTAAGCCATGAGGCTGCGCTTGCACAGAAATTAAACCAAGAATACGGCCCAAAATCTTCCCCGCAAATTGATTTCATTATTGATATCCACAATACCACTAGCGCAATGGGCCCTACGCTAATTGTGCTAGAAGGTGACAGCTTTAATCAAAACCTAGCACGTTATGTCAAAAACCACATGCCGAGCGCAAATATACTAGTGGAAGATCATGTGGATTATCAGCAGCACCCGTATTTTTGCACACTGGCAAAACGTAGCGTAATGGTTGAGGTTGGCCCGCAGGCACAAGGCGCACTAAGAGCCGAGATTTATCAACAAACCGTGGAAATGACAGAACATATTTTGTCGTATATTGAAGCGGTAAACTCAGGCACTTACTTTGACCTTACTCCGGTACCTGCATTCAAATTTAGTGGGGAAGTAGCCTACCCTGTTGATGAAAACGGCAAGCGCGCAGCAATGATCCATCCTTCCGTTGACGCAAAAGACTTTCAAAGTCTAATGCCTCAATCGCCTTGTTTTCTTGATTTCAATGGCAAGGAGATACTTTGGGAAGGCGAAGAAACCTACCCTCACTTCATCGGTGAAGCAGCCTACGACGCTTCAAATATTGCGTTTACTCGGGCGAATAAGTTGCTGTTTTAGAGTGAATGCCCATCTGTTTTAGTTAACTCGTTTCTTTCACCGTCATCCAATTCCCTTGTCTGTAGTGTTGTTAGCGTAAATCCTTTGCTCTTTACTGATTGATGATCTTCTCACTCTTTGGTCTATTCAAGTGACATTTGAATACCCAGAAAGGTATAAATTGACATATATACCATTAAGGGTATATTAAGTCAGTATACCTTTTGGGGGATAGTCATGCAGCTATACCTTAAAGGGTTTAAAAATGAGGGCATGCAATGAAGCTTAACAACTCAAAAGAACTGGCTGACTATATAAAGCTGCATCGACATAAGCTAGAGCGAACTCAAACCGATGTGGCGGAGCACATTGGTTTAAAGCAAAAAACCATCTCGGCGATTGAGAATGCCGCGGGTAACTCCCGTATTGATACCCTGTTTAAAATCGCACATGAACTAGGTCTGTCTATTGAGCTTAAACCGAAACATGAAAATGAAAACAGCGAAAAGACAGAAAGTGGCTGGGATCAGGAGTGGTAATATGCAGCTGATGGTAAGCCTTAACGGGATCAAAGTAGCCACACTGTCAAAAGATAAGAACGGTGGACTACATTTTTCTTATGAGCAGCAATGGATGAAACGCCCAGGCGCACGTCCAATTTCTTTATCCTTACCCATCACAAAGCAAAAATACTCTGGCGAACTGGTGTATAACTTCTTCGACAATTTGCTTCCTGATAGCCCAAGCATTCGCAATAAAATACAAGCTCGATTCAATGTAGGTTCTGGACATGCATTCGATTTGTTAGCGGCGATAGGCAAAGACTGTGTGGGTGCTATTCAATTATCGTCAGAACAACCAGAGTCTGTAAAACAACTACACTACAAGGTATTGTCGGAGCAAGATCTTGAGAAGTTATTGCAAGGCTACAAATATACAGCGCTAGGGATGGAAAATGACGATGATGACTTTCGGATTTCGATTGCTGGCGCTCAGGAAAAAACCGCCTTACTTAAAATGGGTCAGCAATGGGCCAAACCCATAGGCGCAACACCAACAAGCCATATAATAAAATTACCCATGGGCGAATTGCCTCAAGTAGGTATCGATTTAACAGACAGCTGTGAAAACGAATTTATTTGTCTGGAACTAGCAAGAGCCTTTGGTTTTGATGTGGCGAATTCAGAGGTGCTATACTTTGGCAAGCAGAAAGTACTGAGCGTTGAACGCTTTGATCGTAAATACGCATCCGACGGTTCGTGGCTAATGCGTCTCCCCCAAGAAGATTTTTGTCAGGCAATGGGGATTTCGTCTGCTCAAAAATACCAGTCAGATGGTGGCCCAGGAATAACAGACTGTTTAAACTTGCTTAGCGCTTCGTCTAACGGAAAAGATAGATCCACATTTTTTAAAACTCAGATATTCTTTTGGTTAATCGCTGCTATTGACGGTCACGGGAAGAATTTTAGCATTTTCTTAGATCCTGAAAACTCATACAGAATGACCCCTCTATATGACGTCTTGTCGGCGTTTCCTTTAATGAATAAGCAATCCTTACAGCCACAAAAGATCACAATGGCCATGTCGTTAAAAGGTAAGAACACTCACTGGAAATGGAAAAATATTCAACCTCGTCATTTTATATCGACTGCCCAGAATATAAAGTATCCGGCGGATAAAGCCGCATCACATTACGAATACTTTGTCGACAATGTCGAAAACGCCATTGCTAAAGTCGAAGGTAAAATTCCAAGTAACTTCCCGGCTTACGTGGCCCAAGCAATTTTCTCGGGGCTGAGAAAGCAAGCAGCTAAGAAATTGTAGTAAATAATAGTGAGCATTGTGCGCTCGCCCAACTGAGCGCTGCGATAGCCAGAAATAGCCAATATGTTCAATGAGTTTGCTTGACCCTTTTACAAATCTAGAATATCGTTATCGCGCTTATGGATGAGCACTCAAAAATGACTAAATTAATTTAGAAGATTTTCGGCGCTTCTCAATCATAAGCTAATTTAATTTATTTAAGGATTGAAAAACGAATGAGCTTTAAAAAAACTTCTCTAATCGCTGCAGTGGCGTTAAGCCTTTTTTCTGGTGCAGCAGCGGCGCAATGGAATGTATCTGGCGGTTATCTTAACTTATCATCCGACAGTGATGACGGACTTGATGTATCATTATCGGCAGTAACTGCCGGCCTTGGCTACACATTTTATGGTGACTCAAGTAAATCTTGGAGCGTAATGCCCGAGCTTAGAGCCGGTGTTGGTTTAGGAGACGACACAGCTGATGATTTCAGCCCTAGTGTTGATATAGAACTATCTCGTTTTCTTTCAGCTTCGGTACGCGCCAGTTATTACTTGGGCGACACAGTCTCAATTTATGTGCAACCTGGTTATACCAATATCGAACTTGAAGCAAATGCGTTTGGACAGTCATACAGTGAAGATGAATGGGAGTTTGGTGTTGGCGCCGGTTTAAATGCTCAAATTAGCGAAAACTTCTCTATTGAAGCGCAGTACGAGCGATACTCAGACGCAAATGTGTTGAGCGCTAGCATTCGTTACGCGTTTTAAGATTAAAAGCGCGTACATGCAAATAAGCCCTAGTGCGCGCTTACTTTCAAAGGCATAAAATTTGCTAACTCAATATTAGTTACCGCTGAGAAACAGTGGGCTTTTGTTGTTGTATTACGAGGTTCCCGCCTCCGCGGGAATGACAGTAAACTGCTTTAGCGAATAGCATTTAACATTCGCGGGAATGACAGTAAACTGCTTTAGCGAATAGCATTTAGCATTCGCGGGAGTGACTGTTTAAGTGGTTTATTTCAAGCCACCACCCAATCATGATTATAAGTCGATACCCAAGGATAAAATCATTTTATAATCTTCTTTCTCGGGTACGAGGCCAGTCGAATCTGCGATTGGGCTTTCTAGGTAGTCCCAAACCAGCGAAACATCAAAATCAATGGCTTTGGTAAGCTCTATTTCCAAACTCGCCATCGCATGTTGTGCATCGCCGCCTGCGGCACTCTCTGCAAAGGTATATCGATAGTCAAAGTTTAAATCGATGCGCTTGGTTAGCTCATGCTCGTAATTACTTTCTATGAAAAATGAGGCTGAGGAATTACTGCTTTCTTCATCAACCGCAACCGTATCAAATTGCGTTTTTTGGTATGCCGGGCCAGCTGAAAAGTCCCACTCAGTTGTGTCATTGTCGACCAAGTAATACCCCGCACCAGCGCCAATCGTGTACTTATGCGCGATATTTTGAAAGGGGTCACGGTAATATTCAAAAAATATGGGTCGAAAATAAACTTTTTGCGTGTAAAACCAATCAAAGGTGCCACTGGCGCGAATGTTGTTCTTGGTTATTTCATCATCATTGGTTGTGCGATAACCTAGGAATTCACCTAAAAATCGACTCGATGCAGTTCTACGTTTAATGTCTGCCTTAGCTGAAAATTCTTCTTGTTCAGTATTTCCTTTTGAGAGATTCGCACCTAAGCCGACTTTAATTGTCCATGCACTAAGTTCACCTTCAGCGCTAGGCGCTAAAGAAACAAGATCACTATATCGATATTTTGATTGGTTGCCGCCAATGTTAACAAATCCTCCTGAAATATCGAGCTTACCCGTTAGCACCTTGCCATCATTAAAGCGAGCACTGTGCGTACGCTCTGAAATCACCATGTAAATATCATCTCGGTCAATAACAAGGGTGTCGAGTATGTCTGATTCAAATTCTAGTTCTTTATTATAGAACGACTTGATCTCTCCCTTTAACCATTCGCCAGACCTTAGCCTTATCCAATCAAACTTAGACGCGTCTTTTACAATGACCTCGCGCTCTTCTAAAAGGGGATCCGGCAGCTTTTCGTTTGCTACCGCTAACATGGGCATACTGGCTAATACACTTAGGAGTAGATAAATTCTTAACATGATTGCTCTGCTGCTCGCGATTCTAATGGTGACCATAAATTTTATTGACTTTACTATACCTAATTTAACGCGATGTTTTTATTGTGGTAATTATTTAATTATAGACAGTAGACCTAGGTAAAATGTGATTCTCACGAAGGCGGGAAGCTCCCAAATGTTGCAGTAATGCATAAATTTGCAGCCTTTAGGGATGATAGTTGTTGTATTGGGAGATTACCGCCTGCGCGGTAATGACGATAAATTCCTTAAGCGAACAGCATTTCGCCTCCGCGGCAATGACAGTAAATTGCTTAAGCAAACAGTATGTCAACTTCATGTGATTAACCCTAATCAAGCATAACTGCACAAACCCTTTTTAATTAAGGCGTCAATAATAGCCACATTGGCATCTGGAAAGGAGTGGTTTTTAAGCTCTGAATCTAATACCCAGGCGCTGATTTGGCCTTCCGCACCTTTTGCAACACCTAAAAAATCACTGACTAAGAACACATGCAAGCATACGCGTTTATCAGGGTACTCAAATGGTATTTCTAGCAGAGGCTCTGCGTTATTGACTTGGATATCTATTTCTTCGTGTAATTCGCGTTTAAGAGCCTGTATGGGGCTTTCTCCAGAGTCTACCTTACCGCCTGGAAACTCCCACTTATTGCCTTGATGCTGCTGAGCATTTCGCTTACAAATAAAAAAATGGCGCTGATTGTTGTGCTCTTTATACACAACTCCCACCGCCACATCTATTTGCTTCATTCAGTTTGCCTTTTACGCTCAGCTAGCTGAGCTTGCCGCAACACTGCTTGTACTTTTTGCCCGAACCACACGGGCATGGGTCGTTACGACCTACTTTTGGTCCTTGACGTTGCACGGTTTGAGGCTTTTGCTCGCCCTGTGCTTCTGGTGCTGCTTCGCTTACGGCTGAGGCTGACTTATGCTCAAATACCTTTTCAGCTTCAGCACGACGGCGCTGTGCTTCAACCGCTTCTACGTCTTTTTGTTCTTGTACCTGTACTCTGGATAAAATGCTGATCACTTCAATTTTGAGGTTATCGAGCATATCTGAAAAGAGCTCAAACGATTCGCGCTTGTATTCTTGCTTAGGGTTTTTCTGGGCAAAAGAACGCAAATGGATGCCTTGGCGCAAATAGTCCATAGAAGCTAAGTGCTCTTTCCAATGGCTATCTAAGGTTTGCAGCATAACGGCTTTTTCGAACTGGCGGAGCACTTGCTCGCCAACAGCTTGCTCTTTTGCATCGTATGCAGCATTTGCCTTTTCAACGATAAATTCGCGTAGCTTTTCTTCGTATAACTTATCGTCTTCTTCAAGCATTTTACGAAGCGGAAGATCTAGGCTGAAGTCGCCTTTTAAGCGCTCTTCAAGACCTTCTACATCCCACATTTCTTCAAGAGATTGCGGTGGAATGTATTGACTGATCACAGTATCCATTACGTCGTTGCGCACGTTTACAATGGTTTTACCGATATCGCCTTCGTCTAGCAGTTCATTGCGCTGCTCATAAATTACGCGGCGCTGATCGTTGGCAACATCATCGTATTCAAGTAGCTGTTTACGGATATCAAAGTTACGACCTTCTACCTTGCGCTGTGCATTTTCAATTGCGCGAGATACCCAAGGGTGCTCAATAGATTCGCCTTTTTCCATGCCTAAGCGCTTCATCATCGCGCCCATTTTCTCTGAGGCAAATATGCGCATAAGCGCATCGTCTAACGACAAGTAAAAACGAGATGAACCGGGGTCACCCTGACGTCCAGAACGACCTCGTAATTGGTTATCAATACGGCGAGATTCGTGACGCTCAGTACCAATAATATGCAAGCCGCCTGCTTCAATTACTGCATCGTGACGCTCTTGCCATTTTGCTTTTACTTTTTCAATTTGCTCTGGCGTTGGGTTATCTAATGCCTCTATTTCTACATCTAAGTTACCGCCGAGTACAATATCGGTGCCTCGACCAGCCATGTTGGTCGCGATAGTTACCGCGCCTGGCATACCGGCATTAGCAACAATTTCAGCTTCTTGCGCGTGAAATTTCGCATTTAGAACTTTGTGTTTAATCTTTTCTTTTTTCAGAATACTTGAAATTAACTCTGAGTTTTCAATTGATACCGTGCCCACTAGAGTAGGCTGACCGCGTTTCACGCAATCTTGAATATCTTTGATAATGGCTTCGTATTTTTCAGCAGCGCTTAGGTAAATTTTGTCGGCTCTGTCGTCTCTTACCATTGGTTTATTGGTAGGAATAACAACCGTTTCAAGTCCATAGATGCTGTTAAATTCAAAGGCTTCAGTGTCGGCCGTTCCTGTCATACCTGAGAGCTTGTCGTAAATTCTAAAGTAGTTTTGGAAAGTAATAGAGGCTAAAGTCTGATTCTCATTTTGAATCTTCACGCCTTCTTTTGCTTCAACAGCTTGGTGCAAACCTTCTGACCATCTGCGTCCTTCCATTGTTCTGCCAGTATGTTCATCAACAATCACAATCTCTTGACCGTCTTTGATGATGTAATCTACGTCTTTAGTAAATAGTTTGTGCGCGCGAAGTGCTGCGTTCACATGATGCAATAATGGGATGTTAGCTGCGGCGAAAAGCGATTCACCCTCTGGCAATAAACCAATGCTTGCGAGCAATTCTTCTACAAAAAGCTGACCATTTTCAGTTAAATGAACCTGCTTGCCTTTTTCATCTACCGTGAAGTGACCTTCACCGTGATTATCTTCTTCGTCTTCTTTATCTTGTTGATTCAGCTTTGGAATAATGGTGTTAATTTTGGTGTAAAGCTCAGAGCTATCTTCTGCTGCTCCTGAAATAATAAGAGGCGTACGCGCTTCATCAATTAAGATTGAATCGACTTCATCGATTACCGCAAAGCTTAGTGGGCGCTGTACTCTATCGTTAGGGCTAAATGCCATATTGTCGCGCAAATAGTCAAAGCCAAATTCGTTGTTTGTACCGTAGGTAATGTCTGCATTGTAGGCATCACGTTTTTCTTGCTGCCCAATGCCTGGAATATTACAGCCAACGCTCAAACCTAAGAATGAAAATAAGGCCCTACTCCAGTCAGCATCTCGTTTTGCAAGGTAATCGTTAACGGTAATAACATGCACACCATTACCGGTTAGCGCATTTAAGTAGGTAGGTAAGGTTGAAGTAAGTGTTTTACCTTCACCCGTGCGCATCTCAGCGATTTTTCCCTGATGCAGTACTATGCCGCCTTTCATTTGCACGTCAAATGGACGCATACCATACACACGCTTACTCGCTTCACGCACAACAGCAAATGCCTCAACAATTAGGCTGTCGAGTGTCGCACCATCGGCTAAACGCTGTTTAAATTCATCGGTTTTTGCTTGCAGTTGCTCGTCTGAAAGCGCCTCTAGGTCAGTTTCTAGGGCATTTATGGCAACCACGGTTTTACGCAATTTTTTAAGCAGGCGGGCATTGTGCGTGCCAAAGACTTTTTTGAAGATATTTGCAAACATGCTATCTGGATATCCGATTTGGTATAGTATTAAAAAAACGCGTCATAGTACCAAAAAATAGGCCCTTATGACTAGTAATAAGGAGGGTATAAAGCGTCTGAAAATGAGGATTTATCGATAGATATAAGGTAGCGGGTCAACTTGCCTACCGTTTTTGAGCACTTCGTAATGTACATGTACACCTGTTGATCGGCCTGTGCTGCCTAGTAAGGCAAGCACCTGACCTTTGGTGACCACATCACCTACTTCCACTTTTAATACATCGTTGTGTCCGTAGCGTGTGCGCAGTCCATTTCCGTGGTCAATCTCAATTAAATTCCCATATCCGGAACGTTCTCCCGACCAAGTTACAATGCCTGCCCCAGTCGCTATTACGCCCGTGCCTGCCTTGCCGGCAAAATCTACCCCTTTATGCATTGTTGGCTTACCATTGAACGGGTCTTTACGGATCCCATAATAAGAAGACAACCAGCCCTTGCTCACCGGACGCCCGGCTAACTTCGACTCTTGTTCTATATTGAGTCCGATTAGGATAGATTCAAGTGCTTCAATTTGCTTTATTTTAAAAGTAAGTGCTTCGGAGAGTTGTTCGATGCTTTGTGACAGGGTTTCGTTTGGCGTTTGATTGGCTAATAAACTTTCTGAAAGCGTGAAGTCTTCTGGGCTAAGACCGTGCTTTTCTGCCAAATTTGCGCTGATGCTATCGAGCTGCTCGATTTGCGCTCGCATACTGCCAAGCTGAGAAACTAAAGCACCTAGCTTTTCGTCTGTATTTTGCTGTAGCGCGTCAACAAGGGCGACTTGTTCTTCAAGGCCTGTTTTTACAACGCTCAGTCTGATTTGATTTTCATATACTGATTCAGTTGAGCGGCTAGAAACCAACAAAACCAAAGATAAAAGCACAAAACCGCTAACCAGACGTCGTAACGACAGACGTTTAGTATAACGTGTTCCTTTTCCCTTGATTAAGATAGTTATATTCATATTTGCCTTTAAAAACAGCTAAAACAGGTCAGAATTACAAATTTTGTGGGCCCTAGTGTAAATAGGATATTAATAATATCCTAGTCTTGTGTGCACCTTCACTTATGCCTAACAATACATAAAAACCGATACTTTTTAATTTAAACATTAAAAAACAATGCACTATATAAAACTAAATTTATTCAATGTCAAAAAAATAAAAAAGCGTCAATACTTCGACGCTTTAATTTTTGCTCAATTTTTACGCTATATTTTTTAGAGTATGCAAAGAGCGCTAATTTTCAGTGTTTATACACAAGTACCAGTATTTTGATTAAATACTAAGCAAACCTCGTTCCAAGATGAGTAAGAGGCTCAATGTACTTAATAGGAAGGCTGTCTTCATTTTCAAACTCAACGTATTCCCATGCATCCTCTGCATCTAAAATTGCGTTAAGAAGCTTATTGTTAAGCCCATGCCCTGTTTTGTAAGCCGCTAGCTCGCCAATAAGATTATGACCGCCTAAGAAAAGGTCGCCTACTGCATCAAGTATTTTGTGTTTTAAAAACTCATCTTGATAACGCAAACCTTCTGGGTTTAGTACACGAAACTCATCAAGTGCAACAGCGTTGTCCATGCTGCCACCTAAGGCTAGATTCATCGAGTTCATCATCTCAAGGTCGCGCATAAAACCGAAAGTGCGAGCTCTACTCACTTCATCTACGTATGAATCTTTAGAAAAATCCAACACGCAGTGTTGACGCGTCTGTGAAATCGCAGGGTGAATAAAATCAATCGCAAAATCGACCTTAAAGCCATTAAATGGTCTAAATTCTGCCCATTTATCGCCATCTTCAACACGTATAGTACGGTTCACTTTGATGAATTTCTTGGGTTTGTCTTGCTCTTCAATACCCGCGCTTTGCAGTAAAAAGATAAACGGACTTGCACTACCGTCCAAAATTGGCAGCTCATGGCTGTCAACTTCAACAATAATGTTATCAATCCCTAAACCTGATAATGCAGAAGCTAAATGTTCTACAGTATGAATAGAATGACCGTCTGCGTTGGTGATACAGGTGCACAAAGTAGTGTCTGCAACGTCTCTTGCATTCGCTGGGATATCTACGGCAGGCGTTAAGTCGATACGACGAAATATAATTCCGGTATCGGCAGGTGCCGGTCGCAATGTCATGCGCACTTTACGTCCCTTGTGCAAACCTATGCCAGTTTCCGTTACGGCAGTTTTAAGTGTTCGCTGTTTGAGCATAATTACCGTCTGTCAGTTACAGTTCGTCAAAAATTCGCGAGAGGGTAACATAAAACCCCTTGAATGAACAGGGGTTTTCATATTACAAGTATTTTTTCAGCCTAAAAAGACTGTTCAGACCAGTTAATCCGCCTGACGACGTAAAAACGCAGGAATGTCTAAATACTCAAGCTCACCAGAAGGGTTTTCTTCTTCTGCTTTTTGTGCCTGTGCGCCGCTATCCGAACTGCCAGCGCTCATGTTGTCGGTACCCGTTGCTTTAAGCGGCACGCGTGCGCCGTCATTCACTAGGGTAATATCCGGCTTTCGTTCAGCACCTATGCCCGTTGCTACTACGGTTACACGAATTTCATCGGTCATTTCTGGGTCGATAACGGTACCAACTACTACGGTTGCGTTTTCAGAAGCAAAGGCTTTAACTGCGTTACCAATGGTTTCGTACTCGTCAATCGCAAAGTCTAGGCCTGCGGTAATATTTACCAATATGCCTCTAGCACCTGAAAGGTCGATGTCTTCAAGTAATGGGCAAGCAATGGCAGCTTCGGCTGCTTCTTCTGCTCTGTCTTCGCCACTACCTACACCGCTACCCATCATTGCTGTACCCATTTCAGACATTACGGTTTTAACATCTGCAAAGTCGACGTTAACTAAACCAGTACGCGTGATAAGTTCTGCAATACCTTGTACAGATCCTCTTAGTACGTCGTTAGCCGCGCTGAAAGCCTGCAATAATGGCGTGCCACGACCCATTACTTTAAGCAGTTTTTCGTTCGGGATGGTGATAAGTGAATCAACATACTTCGATAATTCAGCAATACCTTGATTAGCAAACTCTGCACGCTTTTTCCCTTCGAATGGGAAAGGCTTGGTCACGACCGCTACGGTAAGTATGCCCATTTCTTTGGCAAGCTTTGCTACTTCTGGCGCAGCGCCCGTACCTGTGCCGCCGCCCATGCCGGCAGTGATAAAGACCATGTCTGCGCCTTCGAGCGTTTGCCTGATCTTTTCGCGGTCTTCAAGAACTGCTTCACGACCCACGTTTGGATCTGCGCCTGCACCTAAACCTTTAGTGAGCTCGCTACCGATTTGTATTTTCACTGATGCAGTGGAATTTTTTAAGGCTTGAGCGTCGGTATTCATCGCAATGAAGTCTACACCTTCAATTACTTGCGTTACCATGTACTCAACAGCGTTACCGCCGCCGCCACCAACACCTACTACTTTTATGACTGCTTCGTCAGTTGGATTATCCATAAGTTCGAACATTTCAATTCTCCGATCCTTTACAGTCTGTGCGCACAGACTTGTGATTGATTTAGCGCTTAAAGGCCCCCTAAAACTCGCCTTTAAACCAACTTTGAATGCGTTTTAGCACGCTTTCTTCGCCACTCTTTGGTAGCGTTTTCTTATTATTAGAATGTTGCTTTCCATACTGCAAAAGGCCGACCGCTGTTGCGTAACTTGGATCATCAACATATTCGGCTAGCCCTTTAATGGAATGTGGTTTTCCTACTCTTACTGGCATTTGAAACACTTCTTCGGCGAACTCCACTGCCCCTTCCATCTTGGCAGTACCGCCTGTTAATACTAAACCAGCCGCAATTTGATCTTCCAGGCCACTGGCTTTGATTTGTTCGTAAGCAATTTCAAGCAACTCATGATAACGCGGCTCAATTACCTCAGCTAAGGTATGCCTAGACATCGCACGCGACGGTCTTCCGCCTACGCTTGGCACTTCTATGGTCTCTTCCATACTTACCATATCTTTTAGTGCGCAGGCATAATTTACTTTGATTTGCTCTGCGTTATTCATTGGCGTGCGGAATATCTTCGCGATATCACCGGTAATCTGATTACCGCCTAAAGGAATAACCGCAGTATGGCGAATTGCGCCATCTGTATAAATCACGATATCGATAGTGCCACCACCAATATCTACTACACATACACCGAGTTCTTTTTCATCGTCGGTTAGTACCGCAAAGCTTGATGCTAGTGCACTGAAGATTGTTTGATCTACTATGAGATCACAGTTTTCAATACATTTCACCATATTTTTTGCCATGTCGTCGGCGCAGGTAATGATATGCGCTGCGGCCACCATTCTTACGCCCGACATGCCTATGGGATTTTTTATACCTTCTTGCACGTCAATCACAAATTCTTGCGGCAAAACATGAAGAAGTTTGCGCTCGGCCGCCATCGGAACAGACCTTGCGGCATGAATAACATTGTCTACGTCGTCTTGGGTAACTTCTTGATTGTTAATTGGCACCATGCCAGTCTCATTTTGACACTGAACATGTCGACCACTTATCGACATAAAAACGCTAGACACATGGCAGTCTGCCATCAATTCCATTTGCTCAATTGCAGAGCGCACCGATTGCACAACCAAATTCAGGTCGTTAACGCCGCCCTTTTCCATGCCGCGAGACTTATGCTCGCCAACACCTACAATGCTTATGTCTCCGTCGGGCAGTACTTCTCCTACCACGGCTTTAACCGTGCTAGTGCCAATATCTAAACCAACGATGAGATCTCTTTCTAACGCTTTAGACACGCTGAATAACCACCTTAATTGTTTGTATTGTTTTCGGTTTCAGCTTGGGAAATTGGAAACGCGTCCGCCCATCCAACCGCCAAGCCTGTATCATACCGCAAATCTACGTAATTTATTGCTTTTTTTTCTTCTTTTAAAAGCGGATAAACATCTATAAACC
>CAYQMI010000097.1:0-13840 GCA_964418575.1 uncultured Glaciecola sp. | reverse complement strand
AAGCTTTCGCTGGCACTTATACTTACATAAGTACTTGCAAAAGCAGTAAATGAAGTTGTAACCCTCCCTTTTATCGATCAAACTTCGAGAGAAATTGGCTGAGCAGTTGGAAAAGGATCTGTTGCTGATGTACGGCTCACCTTTAATTACAGGAGAAGAGCCTCGAAAAGCGATGGGCTTTCGCAGTGTTGACGCGACAACTGTCTTGACAAACGCCGTTAGTGCCTAGGTATGCTTGCGAATTTATTGAACAAAGGGCAATCTAGAGAAACTTACCAATCATAAACAAAGGATTAAACATGGGATTGTTAGACGCACTGATGGGCAATGCAAGTGAAGTAGATGTTGAAGAGGTGGCACAGGAGCTTGGGCCTGTTTTAGCGAGTAACGAAGTTGTTAATCACGCATATAAGATGGTTCGCGACCTATATGTATTCACTAACAAACGTTTGATGTTCATTGATAAGCAAGGCGTTACCGGCAAAAAAATTGATTATTTAAGCATCCCGTACAAATCTATTACCACATTTAACGTGCAGACCGCAGGGCGTTTTGATACTGACTGTGAATTAAGCATATGGGTATCAGGTAGAAGTGATGCAATTGAAGTTGAGATAGCGGCGAGCCTAGCGGTAGAGGTACAAAAAACCTTGGCCGATTGTATGTTTGCGCAGTAATACTAATAGCAAGGAATAAAGCAGCAGGTGACGCGTTATTGCTGACGCATCGCCTGCATAAACTGAGATTCTCCCGGCACCTTAATTTGCGATATAGATTGTTCGACCAAGGCTAACATCATGTGCTTGGGTACGTTTCCAGTAAGCTTGATAAATTTATCGTTCTGGGTAAATAAAAACTGGGTACTGTAAACAGGATCTATTTTGGTTTGCAAAGCCACTTCAATCGATAATCCCTTGAGCCCACCAAGCGCTGATACAAACTCAGTACTGGTGATTTCAGATATTTGATAGTCATCAAGCTGCGCTTGTTTTATAAGTGCCTGAATATGCGACTTTTCAATTTCCATTTCGCTCGTTAGCGCTTCTTTTTCATCAGGCTTGTGTACAAAAGGTGAGACAGGATAGACAGAAATGTCTATCACCGCATCTGAAAATTGCGGATGCACGTAGCGAGAGATACTCCCTTGCATTGGGTCGTGGTACAGAGCGGTTTCCATAAAAACAAATTCACCAATCTTCTCGGGGAGCTGCATTTGCTGTAAGTAATCGCTTGCGCCAATAATATTATAAATGCGAGTTGCATCAAAAACGGCCTCGTTTTGAACACGTTCAACCCAAGCATTTATCATAGATGAGCCGGTGACTGATATATTTTGGTCGATAGGAGACTCAACATTAAAATCATCTATAGGTACACCGCGCCAACTCGTAGTCATTTCCATCACCAATGAAGCATGGTCCGCGTCAGGGGAAGTTACCGCGCTACTTATTAAAAGCTCATATTCAGATAAGCTCAAGGCCTCAAGAACTTCTCGATTAAGAGGATGCTGGGAGAGAAAGCTTGAGAGATCATCAGCGCTAAACACATTTAACTCACAGTGCTGTGTGTGACAAAGCTCAATTACGTTCTCACTAAGCTGTGCGGCAAAGACCGGCCATTGAGAGCCTTGCTCTGGATTTTCGCTTTGAGGGTCGCTTGAATTTGCTGAAGCACTTGCACAGACAATAAAAAAGAAGCTTAAGTATGTGAATATTTTAGAGTTAAATTTGGCAAACACCATCTGTACTACGTCCGCTGTAATTTATAATTTTTATTAGGTATAGAATATCATTTGCATAAGATTCACACAATCTTAACAAAATTGATAAAATCAATGTATTAGCTGAAATAGCCTGATGTTACTGTGTTAATTAGGTGTTTTTGTCTATACCTATCTAGCTATTTTGCGTTGTTGCGCAGTTTTTTGACGGTAGAAATTATTTCTCCATTTGCTACCTTTGTGACCAATTCATCCTTCACTTTTACCTGCTCAGTATTCCTCACAATATCCTCATTGGCGTAGGTGATGCTATAACCTCTAGATAGGGTTGCAAGCGGGCTGACTGAGTTGAGCAGGTCTGCTTTCGCGGCCAATCGTTGCTGCATATTTTTAAGCAAACCATCTTGTAAATTTGCCAATTGTTGTTTTAGCTTCTCATTGTTGAGCAATGCCTGATTTATCTGTTTTGAAGGATTAACCTGACGTAGGCGAGAGTCATTCTGGCTCTGCTGAGCCACAGCAAACTTCAACTGCTCTCGCATTGCTCTTTGCAAGCGCTCTTGCAACTGCATGAGTAACTTTTGCTGTTGTTTAATCGCGCTCTTAGGATGACTGTTATTTAGCCGCTGTTGCAAATTCGTTAGTGCTTTGGACTGTTGATTTATGTAAATAGCCGGGCTAACGGCGCTGAAGTTCGCCTGCACAATATCCAAGCGCTGGCTGTTGTGTCTAAGCGTTTGCTTAAGTGCATGACCCAAGCGTTGGCGGTACTGCGTAATATTACGAAACACGACTTGTGCATCAGTACTTACCATTTCTGCCGCGGCACTTGGAGTAGGCGCTCTAAAGTCTGCTACAAAATCTGCAATAGTGACGTCTACCTCATGCCCGACTGCAGACACTATTGGTAGCTGAGATTCAAAAATGGCGCGCGCCACTATCTCTTCGTTAAATGGCCATAAATCTTCCAATGAGCCGCCGCCGCGCCCCACAATTAATACATCTACCTCATTTCGAGCGTTGGCAATTGCAATTTGTTTAACTAAGGATGCGGCCGCTTGTTCACCCTGCACCATAGATGGATAAACAATGATTTCAATCGCAGGGTTTCGTCTGGCAA
This sequence comes from uncultured Glaciecola sp., assembly GCA_964418575.1. GTDB lineage: Bacteria > Pseudomonadota > Gammaproteobacteria > Enterobacterales > Alteromonadaceae > Glaciecola. Next base: position 11,000 of record CAYQMI010000097.1, on the reverse strand, counting down.
GAACGTGCAAAATATCGTGCACAGCAGCGCCAGTGGGGGAGGTGACAATGCCAAGCTTGGTCACATTTTGCGGCAGTGGCTGTTTGTGAATTTGGTCGAATAATCCCTGTTCTTGTAGCGCGGCTTTAAGTACTTCATAAGCTTGCTTGAGTTGCCCAATCCCCTCTGGCTCAATGTGCTGAGCAATAAGCTGATAGTCACCTCGTGGCTCATACAAACTGATATTTGCGCGAACCACTACTTTATCGCCTGCTTTTGGCTTGAAACCAGCTTTTTGATTAGCGCCTTTAAACATCGCCGTGCGCACTTGTGCTTGGCTGTCTTTTAAAGTGAAGTACCAATGACCAGAACTGGCAGCAACAAAATTACTGATTTCACCGCTTACCCAAACCAGTCCAATCTCGCTTTCTAGCACGCGTTTGGCAAAGCGATTTAACTTGCTAACACTTAAAATACTGACCTGACTGGGAGTGGCAAACATAGGCACCTAAATTTATTCCATCATTTTGTTGATTGTAGTTTACCCAGATACAAAAAAACACTACAATTGCACCGCAATTAAGGCCCTATTAACACAGGTAAACATTGCATGTTGCGCATCGAAAAAGAAGCATTGACCTTCGACGACGTACTTTTGGTACCAGGACACTCTACCGTCCTGCCTCATACCGCGAATATCTCTACAAAACTCACCAAAGGCATAACCTTAAATATGCCCTTAATGTCGGCCGCCATGGATACGGTTACCGAAGCGCCGCTAGCTATCGCGATGGCACAAGAAGGCGGTATTGGTTTTATCCATAAAAACATGACCGCGCAAGCACAGGCTGAACACGTATTAAGAGTGAAAAAGTACGAAAGCGGCGTGGTTCAAGACCCAGTTACCGTCAAACAAGATGCTACCATTGGAGATACTATCGCCATGAGCAAGCAGCTTGGCTACAGTGGTTTCCCTGTGGTAGATGACAACAATAATCTTATTGGTTTAGTGACAGGTCGCGATCTTCGCTTTGAAAATCGTTTGGTAGAACCGATTAGTAAAGTAATGACGCCAAAAGAAAAGCTGATTACGGTCACCGCCGAGGCAAGTCCAGACGAAGTCATGGATTTGATGCACGAGCACCGAATCGAAAAAATCTTAGTGGTTGATGACGCTTTTCGATTAACTGGCCTTATCACAGTAAAAGACTTTCAAAAAGCTAAAAGCAAGCCAAATGCCTGTAAAGATTCGCAAGGAAGATTGCGTGTAGGCGCTGCGGTAAGCGTTGGCGCAGGTACTGATGAACGCATTCGTTTATTAGTTGATGCTGGCGTTGACGTACTGCTTATAGATACTTCTCACGGCCATTCGCAAGGCGTGATTGAGCGTGTTAAGGCAGTAAGAGCAGAATATCCTGATTTGCAGCTTATCGCAGGTAATGTTGCAACGGCGGAAGGTGCAAAGGCACTAGCAGATGCTGGCGTGGATGCAGTGAAAGTGGGTATTGGTCCGGGCTCTATTTGTACAACGCGCATCGTTACCGGCTGCGGCGTTCCGCAAATTACCGCGATTTCAGATGCAGTATCTGCTGTTGAATCCATGGGTGTGCCGGTAATTGCTGATGGCGGCATTCGTTTCTCAGGCGATATCGCAAAAGCCCTAGCAGCAGGTGCGAGTTCTGTGATGGTTGGTAGCATGTTAGCAGGTACTGAAGAAGCGCCTGGTGAAGTTGAACTTTACCAAGGCCGCTATTACAAATCGTACAGAGGTATGGGTTCCTTAGGCGCGATGAATCAGAATAATGGCTCCTCAGACCGTTATTTCCAAGAGAGCAATAGCGCAGAAAAATTGGTGCCCGAGGGTATTGAAGGCCGCGTTGCTTATAAAGGCCCAATTGCCAACATTATTCACCAGCAGCTTGGCGGTTTGCGCTCTTCTATGGGGCTAACAGGTTGCGCCACGATTGAAGAAATGCGCACTAAGCCAAAGTTTGTAAAAGTCACATCGGCAGGTATGGGTGAGTCTCATGTGCATGATGTCAGCATTACCAAAGAAGCTCCTAACTACCGCTTAGGATAACACTCAGTTTGTATCAAAAAGGCCAAAGCTAATGTTAGCTCAGTTGGCCTTTTTATTTTTTAGGAAAACAGCATGTCTGCAAATATCCATAGCCAGAAAATATTAATTTTAGATTTTGGTTCTCAATATACCCAACTCATCGCACGTCGGGTTCGCGAAGTTGGCGTTTACTGTGAACTTTGGGCATGGGATGTCAGCGAAAAGCAAATTCGCAACTTTGCGCCTGACGGTATTATTTTATCGGGTGGGCCAGAGTCTGTGCCTGAGGCTAATTCTCCTCGAGCGCCGCAATATGTATTCAATGCTGGCGTGCCAGTACTTGGCATATGTTACGGCATGCAAACGATGGCGCATCAATTAGGTGGCGCGGTGCAGGGCTCAGATATTCGAGAGTTTGGTTATGCGCAAGTAGAGTTATTGGAAGCGGGCAAACTCTTCGACAAAATTGAAGATGAAATCTCAGCAAATGGCAACGCGTTGCTCGACGTTTGGATGAGCCACGGCGACAAGGTAATAAAAACCCCAGAAGGTTTTAAAACAATCGCGCAAACCACAAGCTGCCCCCATGCTGCTATTGTAAATGAAGAAAAGCGTTTTTACGGCGTACAGTTCCACCCGGAAGTGACTCACACCAAACAAGGCATGCGCATGTTAGAGCATTTTGTAATGCAAATTTGCGCTTGTGAAAAGCTATGGACACCCGGCGCTATTATCGAAGATGCAGTAGCGCGCATAAAGAAACAAGTGGGAGATGACGAGGTAATTCTCGGCCTCTCAGGCGGCGTAGATTCTTCTGTAACGGCGATGTTATTGCACCAAGCCATTGGCGATAAACTGACCTGTGTATTTGTTGATAATGGCCTGCTGCGCTTAGATGAAGGTCAGCAAGTGATGGATATGTTTGGTGACCACTTTGGCCTAAACATCATAAAAATCGATGCTGAACAGCGCTTCCTCGATGCCTTGGCCGGCGAAACAGACCCAGAGAAGAAGCGCAAAATCATTGGTAATCAGTTTGTATATGTATTCGATGAAGAATCGAAAAAGCTGAGCAATGCAAAATGGCTAGCTCAAGGCACGATTTATCCTGATGTGATTGAGTCTGCAGGCTCGGCAACGGGTAAAGCCCATGTGATCAAATCGCACCATAATGTAGGTGGTTTACCTGACGATATGGAAATGGGCTTAGTTGAGCCCTTGCGTGAATTGTTTAAAGACGAGGTGCGTAAAATAGGCTTAGAGTTAGGCTTGCCCTACGATATGCTATATCGCCATCCTTTCCCTGGCCCAGGGCTAGGCGTAAGAGTGTTAGGCGAAATCAAGAAAGAATATTGTGATTTACTGCGCAAAGCCGATGCGATTTTTATAGAAGAATTGCATAAAGCCGAGCTTTATCACAAAGTCAGCCAAGCATTTACCGTATTTTTACCTGTGCGCTCGGTAGGCGTGATGGGCGATATGCGAAAGTACGATTGGGTGGTGTCTATCAGAGCCGTTGAAACAATAGATTTCATGACTGCACGTTGGGCGCATCTTCCATATGAATTTTTGGGTAGAGTATCGAATCGTATTATCAATGAAGTAAACGGAATTTCTCGCGTGGTTTATGATATTTCGGGTAAACCACCTGCTACCATAGAATGGGAGTAAGTTTATTACTCAGGTTTTATAGGCGCATAACCCTCTAATGTTAGCTCAGAGCTTAAATCGCTCTGAGCTTTTTTATCAGGGTTTAAGCCAAATACACCTTCGCATCGCAATTCGAAGGAGTATATTACTCTCTGATTCTAAGGCTAAGTATGAAGGGCTTAACTTCTATCTTTTCAATACGCAATTGTGCATCAAACTCTTGCTTCATCGCGCTGACCAAGTTCTTTTCAAGCAAGTAAGGTGCAAGGAAAAAACCTAGCGCAGCGTAAAGTGCGGTCGCGCAAGTAAGCGATGCCAAGATGTAGTGCTTTTTGATAATTTCAATGAATCTAATAATGATATTTTCCCGAAGTCTTTAAGTGAAGATAAGCCTAAAATCTTCCTCTGAAATTCAATCTCGTCTCTGCAGTTATCCCACAAAATTCTTGTTGCTTTGTTCAAGATAGCAAAGTCGGCACAGCAATACGTAACAAAATAGGTGTCGAAAAATTTTACAGTTTTAAACCTGTAGTTTTATGTGCTGTGCTAACTTACAGATTATTATAAACATTTTTGGGCGGTCTATTTATTGCTTTCATAAATTCGTGGAAAACAAAGGCAGTGCTAAATCTGTCCATGTATTCAAAAATCGTCGCTTAGAAATCGCTTGTGTGCGGGCTACGTGAGGGAATGTTTAAGAATTAAGGAGCAGTATATGGAGACGAGTTTAGATTTTGATTATCTTTGTGAATTAAATAAAACCAATCCAGAACAGTTTGAAGTTGAAAGACAAAAATTGATTGACCAAGCAATTAAAAGTGCAAGAGCAAGTTCACAAAGACGCCTGCGCGGCTTGCAGTTTCAGGTTGATGCAAAAAGACAAATCCATAAAAATGCCCCCTTTGCCGCCTGTCTCGAGGTCAGTAAGATGATGCACCATTCATTTAATGAGATGCGCTGTCGATTGAACGAGGCGATAACGCCAGAAAAGCCAGCTCCAATATCGACAAAACAAAGTCAAACAGCTAAGCAGCATGAAAACGTAGTTGTTAGATTGAGTCCAGAGTAATTTGCTAAATGCCGTAATAAGCATCTACGTCAACGATTCCTGCGCAGTCAGGAACTTCCCAAACTTACTCTATATAAACCTAAGCATTACCCCTAAACTTACTCTTTGCAAGTGACGGTCGTAATCAATTAGCGAATCACCATAGCCATTAAAATACTGCAATAATACATCGTAGCGTTCATCAATTGGGTAGGTGAAATTTAGCTCAATGCCGCTTCTGTTATCGTTAAACGATAGGTTGTTTCTAACTCTTGCATACAAGTCTATGTTGCCAATTTTGTAGGCAAAACCCAACTCTACTCGGCCGTAATAATCCAAAATGTCAGGGTTGTCATCGCCTGTAGGGTCAAATTCGTCTACTTTCTCATCTTCCGGTAGGCGATACCAAGTCTTTAAATAATATGCAGCATCTTCATCGCTAAATAGCGCTGTGGCAATAATTCTGTTCCAAGAGCGTGATTTCAGTCCGTCTTGGCCGTTTGACATGTGGTTAAAGCCTATTTGAGCGCCATTGAACTTAAAGCCAAACACGTCCCATTTTGGTGACCATTGATAAAATACTTCAGGCTCATAGTTGGTTTCTCTAAATGGTTTTGAAATTTCCGAGTTATATACTTGCCAAAAAGAAGTGCTCGTAAAACCAAAAAATACGCCGTTGTTTTCACGCTCCTGCAAATACAAGGGTAATTGCACACTTACCTGAAACTTTGCTTCATAGCGGTCAACATTTTCATCGTTAAGGCCGTCAAGGGTTATGGTATTGGGAGAATCCACATAACTCACTGGCAGTAAGTAATTAAAGCGATGTTGAGTGATGGCAAATGGATTTCGGTTTGCGCTAGAATCAGCTCGCTCTTTATCGTCGAGAATCGATTTTGTATCCGAATTTTTGTTTACGTTTTCATCTATTGATTTTTTTACAACGTTTTCTACTTGTTCTATAACGCTCGGCTCTTCTTGGCTTTGCGCGAAAAGTGGTGTACTGAAAATTATGGCGTTTAGGCTAGCGCAAGCAATCAATAATTTTTTCAAAATATACGGTCCTTGTTTCAGATACAGTAGATTGTAGCATTAGAAACGAGAATCAAACATAGCGGTAAATGCAGAAAGTATTTACATACCACGCTAACATATACTAAAGACAGTCAAATAAAACGCTTTAGATAGTGATTTGTTGACCTTCGTATGCACCGAAGCAAACAGCATCTGCCCCACCAATCTCAATGATTTCACTCGCGTGCTCAACGATTTCGTCAATATCTTTATCGGTGCGCTCTGGGTCGTGACTATAAAGGGCAAGACGTTTCGCAAAACTGGCAAGCGCTAGCTTAACCGCTTCTTCAGCAACAGAATGCCCCCAACCGAGTTTTGCAGGCATATCTTGCACAACATATTGCGCGTCGTGAATCAGTAAATCCGCATTTTTTGCGAAATTCACGAATTCTAGAAAGTCAGTATCTTTTTTATAAGGAGGGTAGAGTTCGTTATCGGTAATGTAGGCAAGTTTGCTATCACCCTCTTCAATGGTGTAACAACTGCCGCCGCCTGGATGATTCATCGGGTGACGTTTAATCGTAGCAGTACCGAGCTTCCATTCAGTAATGTCATAGGATAGGCGCTTTATCAGAATATTTGACGCTAAAACGTCTTTGCTGACTGGAAAGTAGGAACCTGACATTTGTTTGACGACTGCGTCAGGTTGTTCAAGCTTAGTCATCCCTGGCGTAATAATGATATCTCGCCCGGGTTGATAGATAGGGATAAAAAAAGGAAACCCTTGAATATGGTCCCAGTGGTTGTGTGACAGCAGCAGGTTGATTGGTGTCTTTTTGGCAGCCAGTTTTTTGCCTAACATACGAATGCCAGTCCCGGCATCGAGGACAATATCGGTGCCGTCTTCTAGCTCAACGTGGACGCAGGCGGTGTTGCCACCATACTTCATATATTCTTGGCCTGGCGTAGGGATTGAGCCCCTAACGCCATAAAAAGTCACCTGCACCCACTACCTCACTGATTGGTTACGAAAGCAATCACTTCATCAATATTGATAAGCGTTTTCTCTGCTGTCATACGATTCTTATACTCGACTTGTTGGTTATCTAAATTACGCTCACCAATAACTATGCTGTGCGGAATACCAATCAATTCCATGTCGTTAAACATTACACCTGGGCGTTCTTTTCGATCGTCAAATAATACTTCAACACCCGCGGCTATGAAATCTGCATACAATTTTAATGCCGTTTCCATAATTCTGTGAGATTTATGCATATTCATTGGGATAATAGCGACTTCAAAAGGTGCGATTGCCATTGGCCATTTAATGCCATATTTGTCGTGATTCTGCTCAATGGCAGCAGCAACGATACGGGTTACACCAATGCCGTAACAGCCCATTTGTAGCACTTGGTGCTTGCCAGATTCTGTCAATACACCACAACTCATTGCTTTAGAGTATTTATCGCCAAGTTGGAATATGTGTCCAACTTCAATACCTTTTCTTATTTGTAAAGAGCCTTGGCCGTCGGGCGAAGCGTCACCAGCGATTACGTTTCTAAGATCGACTACTTCAAAGTCTGATACGTCACGCTCCCAGTTAACGCCACTGTAATGGTAACCATCGGTGTTGGCGCCGCAAACAAAATCCGCGCAGGTAGCTGCACTGCGGTCAACTAAGATTGGAAGGTTCAGGTTCACCGGACCAATTGAGCCAAATTTACAGCCAATATAGGCTTCTACTTTTTTCTCATCTGCCATCGTAAAAGGTGAAGCAACTAGTGGGTGCTTAGTCGCTTTTACGTCATTTAGTTGATGATCGCCCCTAAGTACAATGGCAACAAATGGATGCTCTGCGCCTTCGGTTGCCTCAACAATTAAGGTTTTGACACATGCCGTTTGTTCAACATTTAATAAAGCAGAGACTTTTTCAATGGTAGTAGCGTTTGGCGTTTCCACTTTTTCGAGGTCTTTCGTCGCGGCAGACCTTGCTTCGGTGCATACAGCTTCGGCAAGCTCAACGTTTGCGGCATAGTCTGAGCCATCGCTGAAGGCAATGTCATCTTCGCCAGAGTCTGCTAACACATGAAACTCGTGAGATACTGCGCCACCAATTGACCCGCTATCTGCAATTACTGCACGATATTCCAATCCAATACGCTCAAAAATATTGCAATAGGCCTGATGCATACGCTGATAAGTTTGCTCTAGAGACTCACCGTCAATATGGAAAGAATATGCATCTTTCATGATAAACTCGCGCGAACGCATAATGCCGAATCGAGGGCGAACTTCATCACGAAACTTCGTTTGGATTTGGTATAGGTTAAGAGGGAGTTGCTTGTAGCTGCTCACTTCGTTTTTAACTAAGGTTGTGACTACTTCTTCGTGAGTCGGCCCTAATACAAAGTCGCGCTCGTGGCGGTCTTTTATGCGCAGCAATTCTGGACCATAGGCTTCCCAGCGCTGCGACTCTTGCCATAAATCGGCTGGTTGCACCACCGGCATGCTGATTTCGATTGCGCCAGCTTTGTTCATTTCGTCGCGTACTATTGCCGCAACCTTATTCAAAACTTTTAAGCCTGTTGGTAGCCAAGTGTAAAGACCAGAGGCTAGCTTTCTGACTAAACCGGCTCTTAACATCAATTGATGGCTGACGATCTCTGCTTCTGCAGGCGTTTCTTTTTGTGTCGCAAGTAAATATTCTGTTGTGCGCATAAGCTTCTTATTATTTTCAAAGGTCAATCGGTAAATTCTATCAGCGCAAAGGCTTGTACTAAAGCCCAATTACAGACTTTTGTACGATTTATCTATGATTAATTTTGTTTAAGCCGTGAACGGTTGCAACGCTGTTACTTACGCTGAAATCAATGTCAATGTCGTAAAGGCGCATATGATATTGTTTTTCATCAGTTTTATCTTGTTTATAAGCAGGGCGGGGGTCTGAAGAAATGCAGGCTTTGATGAGCTCTGGAAGGTCTTCATAGGCCACGCTGAGCGAGGCAAGTTTTTCTTTCGCAATATCGCTATAGTCTATGCTTAAACTAGCTGCGGGAGAGCTTTGTGCATAGCCACTAATAGCGTCAGGTAAACTATCAGCGTAGGCGATATAGGGTTTGATATCGACAACCGGTGTGCCGCTTAACATGTCAACGCCTGATACTATTAAGGCCTCATCGGTCAGTGACAATAGCTTTACCAACGACATACCAATTTGATTAGGCCGAAAGCTAGAGCGGCTGGCAAAAACGCCGATTTTATTGTTTCCGCCTAATCGTGGAGGTCTAACTTTAGATGACCATCCTCTATCGCTATTTTGATGAAATTGAAACAGTATCCACAAATGAGAAAATTGCTCGATACCTGCACATGCTTCTTTTACATCAATATGCTCAGCAAATTCCAATCTGCCTTTGGCAATACTCAAGCCTGCGCCTTGGCGCGGAATACCAAACTTTTGCGAAAAAGGGGTGATCATACGTCCGATAGGTTCAAGCGCTGACATTATATTGTTTTCCGTTAAGGCTTTGGCTTTTTCAGGTATGGCGTAAAAAAAGCACGCCCCAGTGCTTTTGCATGAGCAATGTTTCTATCGGGTATAGTCTCTGGTTTAGCAAAACTATCAAGCGCTTCACTGATACTGTCTTCTCGCAGTAAATGTAGCATTGGGTAGGGAGAGCGATTGGTGTAATGGCTCGGACAGTTCGGCGGAGCCCCATCAAACAAGTATTGAGGATGAAAACTTGCAAGCTGTAATACGCCTAAAAAGCCGGCATTTTCTATCAGCTCGTTAGCCATTTCCAAAAAGTCTAAGTAGTCATCAAAGTCACCTAGGGCATTTGAATAAACCAGTAGGCTTGTTTCAATTTTGTCATGGCGCAGCAAATAATCACATTCGCTAAGCACTTGCCGTAATAAACTTGCAGTATCGCTTTGCTGCTGAATCGAAAAATGAATTTGATTGTTTTCACGTACCGAATTTGCGAAAGGGCAAAATTTTTCTTTAATAATTACGTTATCCAGCCATAGCAAGGTGGCATCGAGGATGGGTTTTATATCTTCTCGTGGGTGATCTGTATTCATAAACTAGGACGAAGGTCCTTTGTTGTGATACTTCACGTAAGCCTCTAAGGTATTTTCGATTAAACTTGCGACGGTCATAGGGCCAACTCCACCGGGTACAGGGGTAATCCAGCCGGCTCTTTCTTTTGCCACTTCATACTCAACATCGCCGGTTAGGCTACCATCATCTAAACGGTTGATACCCACATCAATCACAATCGCGCCTTGCTTAATCCAATCGCCGGGAATGAAATGAGGCTTGCCTACTGCAACCACTAATAAGTCAGCTCGTTTCACGTGCTCCGCTAAATCCTGAGTGAATTTATGACAAGTGGTTACTGTGCAACCGGCCAACAATAGCTCTAGACCCATAGGGCGACCAACAATATTAGACGCGCCAACAATTACCGCATGCAATCCTTTGATTGGCTTTTTCGTCGACTCAATCATTGTCATGATGCCTTTTGGCGTGCAAGGTCTTAAGGCTGGCATGCGCTGTGCCAAGCGGCCAATATTGTAGGGATGAAATCCATCTACATCTTTATTTGGGTGTATGCGTTCTAGTATTTCTTCAGCGTGCAGCCCAGCGGGTAATGGCAATTGCACTAAAATACCGTCTATCTCACTGTCTTGATTAAGCTCATCGACCAGATTCAAAAGCTCTTCTTGCGTGGTGCTTGGCGCGAGCTTGTATTCTTTTGAAACAAAACCCACTTCGGCACAGGCTTTTGTTTTGTTAGCAACATACACTTGAGAAGCAGCGTTGCTGCCAACAAGCACTACTGCCAATCCCGGTAGTCGCTTTTCGGCCTCTGCTAATGTCTCAACATGAGAGGCGACAATTTGCCGAACGTGTTTTGCTATTTTCTTTCCATCAATCAGTTGTGCGCGCATGTATTAGTATGATTTGATTCAATTTGCGTAGATTGTATATTAAGCAGGAATGAAATTCACTTAAGACCTATAATAACGGTGCAAATTGCACCAAGCCTTGTTGGCTTTTTGTACACCCTTAAAAAAAGCGCCGGTTTACGCAAAAAATGTTTGACGATATTAGTCCAACTCGGTAATATGCGCCCCCCGTAGCGATAGGCTTTTAAAGCAATATTTTAAACGCAGTAGTTGTTACAATGTCGGTGAGTGGCGCAGCTTGGTAGCGCACTTGGTTTGGGTCCAAGGGGTCGT
>CAYQMI010000096.1:0-13849 GCA_964418575.1 uncultured Glaciecola sp. | reverse complement strand
CCCGCGCACGTGGCCGACGGATAAAGGAAGTTGAAGTTATTATTGAAGGGTTTTAGCAGCAAAATACAGTAATAAAATTCTTCTTTCTTATGTCTGCTTCGTCGGAAATTGCCGTCAATAAGATGATTAACTTGTTTGTCTGCTAAACGTCATTTTCATAAATTAGAACGTGGCTTAATTTCGCCTATCAGGCCCGAAGGCGACATAAGAAGTGCTATGAAGAAACGTCATTACCGTGAAAACGGTAACCTCGTGAAAAACACTCTGAACCTGCTATAGCGTTAACTTTGAGAGGTTCCCAATCGAGTTGGGAATGACGTTTCTTCGTTGTAAGTTCATGTCGGGAACACGTCAAAAAGGGCCGAATCAAAAATTATCAAACTTTATTATCGCCGCACAATTACAGCATTAAACTGGCTTTTGCACTCGTTTAGTCTTGCGATACTGATGCAATGAATCATAGGTAAATATCACCAAACCACTCCACACCAAAGCAAAGGTGACTAAGCGCGCCTGACTCAATGTCTCGTCATAAACGAGCACGGCGAGGGCGAACATTAACGATGGTCCAATGTATTGCAGCATGCCCAAGGTGGAGTACTTAATTCTTCGGGCTGCCGCGGTAAAGCAAAGCAATGGTGCTGTTGTGATGATGCCAGCAAATAACAGCAATGAATTTAACGAGCTTGAATTGACCGTTAAGTCACGCGTAACGTTTGCAAAAAATATCCAATACACCATCGCTACCGGCAGCATCATGCTTGTTTCGATAAACAGGCCCGGCATAGAATCCACGTTAACTTGTTTGCGCAGTAATCCGTAAATGCTGAAGCTTGTCGCTAAAGTCAGCGCAACCCATGGCGGCTGTCCGTAAGAAAACACAGAGGCACATACACCAATAATCGCAAAGGCCACGGCTAATTGTTGAATTGGCCTAAGCCGTTCGCCTAAAAAGACACGGCCAAAGAACACATTGATCATAGGGTTGATGAAATAACCCAAACTCGCTTCGAGCATAAAGTTATTATTGACTGCCCAAATAAACAGCAACCAATTTCCCGCTAATAAAGCACCTGCTAAAAGCAGTGTTAATATCACTTTGCCCGAGCGAAGCGCTTCTTGAACCTTACCCATGTGCTTAAGGCCAACAATTAGTATGACTAGCACCAATACCGACCAAACCACTCTGTGCATTAGTATTTCAGGTGCGGGAATATGCGTTAGCGCTTTAAAATACATGGGCGCAACGCCCCACATAGTGTATGCGGCAATGGCAAACAACACCCCTGCTTTAGTTTGATCTGGTGAACTCAATACAAAAGTCCTTTAATAATATTGGTAAAACTAGGGTTAACTTCCTAAGGCCGCGGATTGTGGAGCAAAGTGGCGCATCAAGCAACTACAAAATAAGCATAGAATATAGCTTATTTTATATACATATTTGAATGCGCTTAAGAATTTCGCAGACAAAAATCGCCATACATCAATACATTGCTGACCTGACCCAAAGTCCATCAAGATTTTATTCGTCAAAATAGATACACTTGGCATATTAGTATTTTATCTTTATGGCCAAGCAATAACCCCGTGAACGCAATATCTCCTCTCCCCACTGTCGATAAAACACAGTTGTGCTACAAGGTGCTCAAACAAACCTTTGGTTACGATGCGTTCAGGGACGGGCAGCTTACGGTGATTGAGCACTTGCTTAGTGGTAAAGACAGCCTCATTTTACTGCCCACCGGTGGCGGGAAATCATTATGCTATCAGGTGCCGGCGATTGTTCTAAGTGGTGTCACCATAGTTATCTCTCCCCTGATATCCTTGATGCAGGATCAAGTCCAGCAACTTAGAGAGTTGGGAGTAGAAGCGGCTTATCTTAATTCAAGCTTAAGCAATGAAGACGCTAATAAAGTTGTACAGTCTTTGCAAAACAATGAGATTGATTTGCTTTATGTTGCTCCTGAAAAAATACTGCAAAGTTATTTTTTAAATTTAATATCTCGCTGCAATATCAGCCTCATTGCGGTAGATGAAGCGCATTGCGTCAGTCATTGGGGCCATGATTTCAGGCAAGACTATCGCAATCTTGGTCGACTTAAAGACGTTTTCCCAAATGTACCTTTAGTTGCGCTTACTGCCACCGCCGACATTGCAACACAGCACGATATTTTGTATCAGCTAAACATAGCCGATGCCTATGTGCACAAAGGTGGATTTGACCGCCCCAACATCAGATATAATCTATTGCGCAAATACAAAGGCTTTGATCAAGTAGTTAACTTTGTGCGCCAGCAGGCGGGCAACAGCGGCATTGTATATTGCAATAGCCGTGCAAAAGTAGACGACCTAACGGCTAAGTTAAGACAAGCGGGGATCATGTGCGACTCGTATCACGCCGGCCGCGAAAACGAGATGCGCGAACTGGTACAAAAACAGTTCTTAAAAGACCACTTACAAGTAGTGGTTGCCACCGTTGCCTTTGGTATGGGGATAAACAAATCTAATGTACGCTTTGTAGTGCATCATGATGTACCTCGCAGCGTTGAAGCATTTTACCAAGAAACCGGCCGAGCCGGACGCGACGGTATGCCAGCCGAAGCACTACTGCTGTACGATGAGCGCGATGGTGCCCGCATTAAAAAGTGGATTGCAGATGGCAGCACCGCAGAACGCTTTGCCGTTGAGATGCATAAGTTTGAAGCCATGCAGTCTTTTGCAGAAGCGCAAACTTGCAGGCGCCAAGTGCTGCTTAATTATTTCGCAGATTATCGTGATACCGCTTGCGGTAACTGTGATGTGTGCCTCGACCCACCCAAAATGTTTGACGGCTCGCTTGATGCGCAAAAAGTCCTTTCATGTGTTTATCGCCTGCGTTTTGATACCAGTGTGCAGCATGTGATTGATGTGCTTCGAGGCTTGCAGCACAAACGCATTTTAGACGCCGGGCACGATAAGCTATCTACCTACGGTATTGGGAAAGAACAAAGCGACAGTTACTGGCACAACATTATCCAGCAGCTTATTCATGTTGGCCTTTTGTTCATTGATATGACGCGCTCGGGCATTTTATGCCTCACTCCCAGTGCACGCGCAGTTTTGAAGGGCGAAAAGCTAGTTGAACTAGCCGTTCCTAAGTTCTCGGTTTCGCAAAGCAAAAAAGATAAATATGTGCCCACTCACTTAGACGCAAAGCTGTTTGAAAAATTAAAGGCACTGCGCAGACTCATAGCGGATGAATTAGATAAACCACCCTTTGTGGTGTTCAGCGATGCATCCTTAGCTGACATGACCCGCACCCAGCCAAAAACGCCTAGCGACTTTTTGAATGTCACTGGCGTTGGCGAGAAAAAATTGGAGATGTATGGTGAGGCATTTATTGGTCTAATAAAAGACTACGTGGCAGCAAAGTAAGGTCTGCAGACCTAATCTTGTTTTTTAAACGGAGCCTCAGCTTCAGCCATTTTTTTCATGGCAGCTTGATAAGAAGGCAAAGCGTCTACCCTAGCAACATACGCCGACATATTCGGGAAAGAACTTAAACGACCAGTTTTTCCTAAAGCTTCCAAACCAAAGCTCATTTGTACATCAGCTATTGTCGCACTATCCCCAACCAAATAGGTTTTATCGGCCAAATGCCCCTCAACAAAGGCAAGGTTACGATTAATCACTTTGTTAAAATAAGCGTCCATGATGGCATCGATGATTTTGTTTGCGATGAATTTCACAAAAAATGGCTTCGCTTTTTCCCGTGCTTTATTTAAAACCATACTCGCTACCAAAGGAGGTAAAAAGCTTCCTTCGCTATAGTGAGACCAAAATTGCACTTGTATATGCGACTTTGGATCATCTGCTTTTAATAAATCTGATTGATTCGTTTGCTGAACAATATACTCACAAATCGCACCCGATTCAGCCAGCATATTACCGTCATGCTCCAACAATGGCGCTGAACCAAGAGGATGTAATTTTTTGTATTCTTCGGGAGCAAGATTCGTTTTAGGGTCGCGAGGATACGCCTTAATTTCGTATTCTGCGCCGATCATCTCCAACAGCCACACAATACGTTGTGAGCGAGAGTCCATCAAATGGTGAAGAGTGAACATGGTTTAGACCTTGTTATTAAATTCTAATGTACACTTGCTTACTTCCATTGAGCAGAATTAGTTTGTTTTAACTTTAAAATAAACAGTTGCTTATAAACACTAGAAAGCAGAGCTGTCATTCCCACGAAGGAGAAATGCTGACCGCTTTAAAAACGCCGTCATTCCCACGAAAGTGGAACCTCTCAAATATTCCTGCGATGCATAAATTCAAGCTGTTCGGGGTTTCGTTGTTGTATTAGGAGATTACCGCCTCCGCGGCAATGACGATAAACTGCTTAAGCGGCAGTGGTGCAGGAAGTAAGCATTTAAACTTTAGGCAAGTTATGCTGAAGACTCTTTACACTCATAATAACTGCGCTTCAAACACAAGGTTTTATCAACCACTGAGCGTATATGTGCCTCGCATTCTTCTTCAGTAAGCCTAAAGTCGAGATTCATAAGACTGCGAGTATGCAAATCACCTTTGATGAAAGTATAAAAATCAATGGCCAATAGGCGAGCATTTTGTTTACTTAGCGTGTCGCCTGAGCTCTGATATAAGAGTCGTGAAAGTGCCTCTAAGCTAGCAAGCGGCCCCGCTTGATAAAAAATTTCTGCTACATGAGGAGTATTGCGCGCCTCTGCAATTACAGTGGAGTACATCGCAATCACATCTTCGTCATGAAAAAGGGCAAGAAAGCGTCTGGCAATATGGTTTAGCGCAGTTTCTAGAGAAGCATCGTCGTTAGCAAGTTTCTCAACTTTAATCATGTGCTCTTCGCATTTAAACGCGATGCAAGCTGAAAATAATGCGTCTTTATTTTCATAGTGAGAATAAATGGTTTGTTTAGACACTTTAGAGTGCTTAGCCACCTCCTCCATGGAGGTTTGTTTATAGCCATTTAGCAAAAATAGCTCAACCGCGGAGTTCAATATTGCGACGCGTTTTTTTTCGCTTTTAGGTCTACCCACTTTTGATACTTGCATTCGTATTTAGCTAATCCAGATTAAAAATCAACTGCGTTAAAGTTTCATGCTTTGTGTTGTAGGCAAAGCGCAATACCTTCATCAATAAAGCGGGTCATTTACTCTCTAATAACGCCGCTGCCTGATGGGTCCATACTGGCATAAAACGCCGCTAAGTCTGCAATATCTTCGTCAGACAATTTTCGTGCGTGTGGCGTCATTGCCATATTAACGCGCTCACCAGAACGGTACGCCTGCATAGACAAAACTAAATATTGCTCTTTTTGCCCTGCTAGATTGGGATAAATCGGCACAATCGAAATACCGTTCTTGCCATGACACTGTCCACAAATAGCAGACTTTTCTTGCCCCTGTTTAGGATCGCCCGCCGCCATTGGTTGTCCGCAACCGAAGAGGAAAGAAAGTGCTATCGCAAGCACGCTAACTCGCCAAGCTTGCGGGCAAGTTAATTTAACGGCATTATATTTTTGATGTTCTTGCTGCATACACACCCTATTTGTAATAGACCAATACTTTACTAATCATTGCACAAGTCCAAATTACATTATTTGCGTATAAAAGCCTATAATACGCGGCGTTTTATTTAACAACAAATACCGCATAATCATAGCCGCAAATCACTCACGCTTATGCAGTGCTAAAACTTCAGTTCTCAGGATATTCGATGCAGCTTCACCATTACTTTGCGACACAATTCGGCGATTTATGCAGTCGCGTACATCCTTGCCTGCCGCGATCAGCAAGCCGTTTGATGTTAATGAAGATTGGCTGGAATTTGCACAAGCGCCTGACGATGCTAACAAAGGAATTGCTTTGTCGTGCAGCTCTTAGGTGTAAGTCTATGATTTTATGCTATTATCAAAAACTTAAGTTCATTCTCTTGTGCAGTTGATACGATTTAAATGACACAAAATTTTCTTCGCAATGTTTACTCCATACTGGTGTTACTAGGCATATCTGTTCTGCTTGCCATAACGCATCATAATATTGCGCATGCTCAGCAGCCATCAGCCAATGAAAATACCGTGAGTGCGGTTTTTGAGAGTTCTATCAACTTAACACAAAACGCCGAGTTTCTGATTACTCAAGAAAATTTGCTCTTATCAGACCTCATGCAAGAGCAAGAATGGCAAAAACACCAAGAAGTTGTCAATATTCCGCAGAATTCGTCTTTGTGGCTTCGCTTTAAGATTGAGAACTTTTCTGACAGCAATCGCCCGCTAACCTTAGTGGCAGGAAATACCTTCATCGACCGAGCCGAAGCCTATTTGCTTGATGAACAACTGCGCATTGTGCAGTCGTCTCGTTTGCAGGGCGATAGCCCAAATACTGCAAGCCTAAGCCGTAACGGCTTCAAAATGTCATTTATCGCCCGCAGTGCTAGTACACTGACTTTGTACCTGCAAATTCAAGACGACGGTTTGTCTGTAATCCCCTTAGAATTATGGCAATCAGAAGAATATACCGCACAGTCGAGCATTCGTTTAATCCTGCTTGGCGCGATGAGCGGCGGTTTATCTTTATTAGCAACTTACTTCTTATTTACCTACATTTTACGCAACGCGCCTTCAAGATTTTGGTTTTGCGTGTTTGCCGTGGCCGCGATGACCACAATGTTGTCGAGCGAAGGGATACTGGCGATGCTGTTTATGATCCCCTCCTTAGCAGCCGAACTTACTGCCGTTAGCTTGACCGTTACACTTTTTGCAGCGATAAAAATCACGCGCATAGTGTTTGAGCCGGTGTCCAGAATTTGGCTGCGAGCGCACTACGTTTTGCTGCTGTTCCCGATACTTGGTATTTTTATTTTTAACGACTTTTACCAGCTCATATCGCTGTTAATATTTTCTTGTCTGTTTTTTGTAAGTAAGCTCATTGCGACTTTGATTTATCGAAAAAGCCTGGATTTACGCAGTGCAATTATCTATTTCGCTGGCTGGGTCTCTTTAGGCATTGTCGCCTTAATGGAAATGATGATGCTGCTCAATAGCACAGGTCATTTATCGTTTTCAGCGCCTTATCCTTTTGTTTTTGCTTGCTTGGGCGTCATGCTTATTGGTGTAGCGATTATTAGCCGAGAAATGTCAATTCAAACCTTAAATAGCCGCAATCAAATGCAACAAATCAGTCAGTTGCAGCAATATAATGATTTATTTCAACATGCCGCTGAAGGACTTTACACCGCAGAGCCTAACGGTAAATTAATTCATGTTAATCCTGCGATTTGCTCGTTGTTTGGCTATGCCGATAGCAAAAGCTTTCTCGATAGCCATCCACATCTCTCTGGATTTTTCGCAAGCACTAAAGACGCAGATCTGCTGCTTGGGGAGCTGAGTATTCAGCAAACCGTACTTGGCAAAGAAGTAAAAGGAAAACGCAGTGACGGCAGCGAATTCTGGTTCAGCATTTCTGCCCAGTTGAAAAAGGTGCAGGATACGACCTTGCAGTTTGGTTCTTTATTCGACATCACCGAACGACGCTTACACCAAATT
Source organism: uncultured Glaciecola sp. (assembly GCA_964418575.1). GTDB lineage: Bacteria > Pseudomonadota > Gammaproteobacteria > Enterobacterales > Alteromonadaceae > Glaciecola. The sequence continues at coordinate 6,285 of CAYQMI010000096.1, read as the reverse complement.
AACCTGCAATACTTAAATACTCACGACCAACTCACAGGTTTATACAATCGTCGTTACTTTTTATTGGTGATGAACGAACGTATCCAAGAGTTTGAGGAAAAAGGCGAAAAATTCGCTTTAGTGTTTTTAGATGTTGATCAGTTTAAAGTCATCAACGACACCTGTGGACATTCTGCCGGCGATGTATTTATTAAAGAGCTCTCTCACGAACTGTATGATGTAGTAAGCGACCGCTATCCATTTGCACGCCTCAGCGCAGATCAGTTTGGCTTGCTAGTAACTTATGACAAAGAAGAAGAACTGCCAAAATTAGGACATAAACTTCTACACAAAGTCAGTCAGTTTGAATTTAAATGGGACAAACATCTGTTTAGTCAAAGCGTAAGCATCGGCATTGCTGCTTACGATAGCAGCATACCGAGCGGCGAAGAGCTACTTTCTTATGCAGACACCGCTTGCTTAATTGCGAAAGAAAATGGCCGTGAAAAAATCCACCTCTACTCGCCCGACATGAGCATACACTCAAGCTATCAGCGTGATTTGTATTGGGTAAGCGAAGTAAAAAATGCACTAAAAGAAGATTTATTTGAGCTGTTTTATCAGCACTATCGCCCCTTAGCGCAGAATGAAGAGCTCGATTACTATGAAATCTTGGTGCGCCTTCGAACACAAGACAAAGACCTTGTCGCGCCCGAGTTTTTCATGGCCAGTGCCGAAAAAGCCAACATTAGCCACAACATCGACAAGTTCGTGATTGAAAGCTATTTCAAATGGCTAAACACTCATTCCGAGCATTTAGAGACCCTCGGCAAGGCGAATATCAACCTGTCTGGTTTTGCCTTGTCTGACGATGATTTCCGTTTCTTTTTACTCAATGCGTTTGAAAAGTACCATATTCCACACCACAAAATATGTTTCGAGATCACCGAAACTATGGCCATTATTCGAATGAAAGATGCCGTTGATTTTATGCATGAATTTAAAAAGCTCGGGTGCACCTTTGCCCTTGATGACTTTGGTACAGGGTTTTCAAGCTATAGTTACTTAAAAAATCTGCCGGTAGATTATTTAAAAATAGACGGTAACTTTATACGCGACATCCTCAACGATAAAATCGATTTGGCAATGGTAACTTCTATCAGAGACGTAGCGGAAGCGATGAAAATTAAAACCGTTGCTGAGTTTGTGGAAAGTAAAGACATTATGGTGCAAATTGGCAAACTCGGTGTAGATTATGCTCAGGGCTTTGCTATTGCTAAACCCAAGCCACTAAGCCAATATCTGAGTTATAACGAAGAAGCATCGCTAGACGATTAATTCACTCACAACAAAGCTTGTAATTATAAATTTCAACCCCATTAACACGCAACTGAAAGCAAACTGAATCAAACATGACATCACCCAATAGCCCTTATAAATTTATTAGCCAAGCCAAACTACCGACTCGCTATGGTGACTTCAAAATTCATGGTTTTGTTGAAGTGGCATCCGGTCAAGAACATGTCGCTTTATCTTACGGTAAATGGGACAAAGATACTGTGGTCCCGATTCGCATTCATAGCGAATGTCTGACTGGGGATGCTTTGTTCAGTACCCGCTGCGACTGTGGATTTCAGTTAGAGCGTGCATTAGAAAATATCGTCAAGCAAGGCTGCGGTGTTCTACTCTACTTACGTCAGGAAGGCAGAGGCATTGGGCTGCTTAACAAAATTAAAGCCTATGAATTACAAGACCAAGGCTTTGATACCGTTGAAGCGAATCATCATCTAGGCTTTGATGCTGACCTTCGTGATTACAGCATATGCAAATTAATGCTCGAGAAGCTCGAAGTGAAACAAGTAGAGTTGATGACCAATAACCCCAAAAAAGTTGCCGCTTTAAAAGGGATGGGGGTTGAAATCACATCACTTAAAGCTATCGACCATGGCGTGACTAAAGATAACAAACATTACTTGATGACCAAAACGTCGAAAATGGGTCATACCTTCGACCCTGATAAACTCAAGTAAGTATCGCCGCCAAAGCTCTCACTTAGTCTTTGAACTTCGCGGTACTTTGACGTTCTCGGTTAACGTGTAATTGTGTAACGTCAGGACGAGAGTAATGGCCGACTGGATCAAAGTTCTGTCGCTCTTTTAATACCTGCGCGTGATCAATATCGACTACATACACGCCCTCTTCTCCTATTTGTGGCTCAAGCACCCAAGTGCCATCTGGTGCGGCTACGCATGATGCGCCACTGGCTATTAAGGGAGTGGAATTATCCATTATCTCTTGGTAGTAAGGTGTATCTTTAGGGAAGTCAGATTGGCGCATCAAACCCGAAACGGAAATCACGAAACTACGCCCCTCCTTAGCAATAAAACGAGTGATGTCATGCGTGTTATGTTCGCCACCGGGCCAAATGGCAACGTGTAAATCCTCGCCTTGTGCATACAAGGCGGCGCGCGGCAGAGGCATCCAGTTTTCCCAACAGTTAAGGGCACCCACCGTAAAGTTATCGAGGGCAAAAGTACGCAGCCCGTGACCATCGCCCGGTGACCAGGTTAAACGTTCTTCGTAGGTTGGCATTAGTTTACGATGAACATTTTGAATTAGTCCCTCTTTGTCGATGTAGACTAATGAGGCATATATGGAATGTCCGCCGCGATCTGTTGCCCGCTCCGCAATCCCCAGAACAACCGCAATGCGGAGGTGCTTTGCTCGTTCGCAAATTGAGTCTAAGTGACCTTGTTCAATATTAACCGCTTGACGTAAGTAATGTGCATGGATCTCTTTATGTTTAGGAGAGTTAAACTCCGCGCCTCCGGTAAAATCAAGCCAGAAAGGATAGCCTGGCAGCAAGCACTCACCAAATGTAACCAGAGAAGCCCCTTTTTCTGAGGCTTCTTCGATGGCGCGGACCACCTTGTCGATGGTCGCATCTCGGTTCAGCCAGACAGGTGCAATTTGAGCGATTGCTACGGTAAGCTTACTGTTGTTGGCAAATTCTGGCATAAATATTCCTTTTTGAGCGTTGTGAAAGCGACCGCAGCAGTCACTAAATGATAGGCGTGCTAAGCATATTTTTGATGCACAACCTGAGCAAATCGGTTCGCTGATTCAGCGTCCATATTAAAGTAAAGTGAAGGCTCAATAAGCTCAACCTCAATAATGGCTAAACCCTTTGCGGTTTCCAGCATATCGATTCGCGCATATAATGCGTCAGTAGGCAGAGCTTCAATAGTGCAACTCGCTAAATCAAGCATCGCCGCGCTTGGCTCAATACTGATGAGTTGCCCTCCATGCTCTTCCTGCACTCTAAAATCACCCTCTGCCGGAGTTTTGCAAATACCGTGGCTAAACTTGCCACCGAAATAAAAAAGTGAGTACTCACCTTTCTCTTGCACAGAGCCTTCAAAAGCCTGCACCATAAATTCTCGCTGACTAAAAACGGATTCTAGTGTCTCAGATATTGCGTCAAAGTCTTGCCTACTAAACAAATAAGTATGGTCAGCATTGGCACTGACTAAGGGTTTAATCACCAGTTTATCGGCATTGAAATGCTTGAAAGCGTTTAATATGCTTTCTTGGGAATATTCTTCAGGCCAGAGAGTGGGAAGTATAGCTACGCCTTTCGCGGATAAATCGCGAAGATAGTTTTTAGATACATTCCACTTCATCAAAGCAAAGCTATTCTCAAGTATTGCGCTGGATTCTTCTATGCGCTGCAGGCAGGCTAAGAAAGCTTCTGCGTTTTCTTGATAATCCCAAGTACTGCGCACTATCACAAGCTCAAACTGATTGTAGTCAACGTATTTGTTTTTCCATGATACGTCTTCAACAGCCCACCCTAAGCGGCGCATAAAGGGTTTTACAAGGTCATCATATACAAAGAAATCTTCTAGATTATCAGTGCTTAAAAAGGCACAACGCGGCATTGCTTAGGCTCAGGTCTCGTTAGTTGCAGCAGTTTGTAGAGTAAAGAATTTTATACCTAAGGTAAATGCCCAAGCATCAATAAGCCTCTGAGATTTGTAATATGTCCCCCTACTAACTTAGCACCGCGTACAAAGCTGCGCTTATGATATAGGCTAGTAAACCATAGCCAATAAACACGCCCCAAGAGTAGCGGTTCTCTCCGGTTTCGCCTTTTAAAGTAGCAACGGTAGCCACACACTGCAGCGCAATAACATAAAAGGCTAGTAAGGCAATGCCGGAAGCAAGCGTAAAACCGTCGCCTTGAATTTGTTCGGTGAGGCCTGCCATGTTTTCGTCAGCATTTTCAATGTTAAACAAAGTGCCTAATACCCCGACGAACACTTCTCTTGCTAAAAACGACACTAGAATTGCTACACCATAGCGCCAGTCAACACCAAGAGGCGCAAATATTGGCTCAATAGAACGACCAATTATCGCCAAGTAGGAGTTTTGTAAATCGCCGTTTGCGGGAAAATAACCTAATCCCCAAATCACCACCGACACAGTAAAAATAATCGGTGCTGCACGCTTAACAAAGTAAACGGCGCTATTCATTGTTTTATAAAACAACGGACGCCAGTGCGGTAAACGGTAAGTCGGCAACTCTAGAATAAACGGCAGGTCTGACTTTGTATCGCTATCGTCAATATAATGATTGAGCACTTTACTGACGATAAGTGCAGTAACTATGCCACCAAAATATAACAAGAAGAACATAGCGCCTTGTAAGTTTACCCAGCCGCCCATGAAGCTTACATCAGGAACGAACACCGCAATCAATAAGGCATACACAGGTAATCGGGCTGAACACGACATTAAAGGTACCGTCATCATCGTAATCAAACGCTTGCGCGGAGATTCGATGGTGCGCGCCGCCATGATTGCTGGTATCGCGCAGGCATGTCCCGACAAATAAGGAATAAAGCTGCGGCCCGATAAACCAAATATGCTTAGCGGTTTATGACAAATAAGTGCAGCTCTAGCTAAGTATCCACTGTCTTCTAACAAGCCTATGATCAGCGTCAACACCATGATTTGCGGCACGAAGACCAAAAAGGCCCCGACACCACCAAAAATTGCGTCATTCACAAAGTCATTGAATACGCCCTCGGGCAAAGCCGTCGTGCTAACTTGTGCCAAGTAGCCAATGCTAAATTCAACCGCATCCATCAAGGGCGCTGCCCAAGTAAAAATACTTTGGAATAAGAAGAACATGATAGCCGCAAAGGCTAGCCCTCCAAACACGCTGTTGAGTAAAAATCCATCGAGCTTGTTCTGGTTTTTCAAGACTAAGTCCTGCGCTATCCCAAACTCTTGGGCAAGTTTGCCAGCAGCTTTTACCGGCGCTAAATCTTGTATTGGCGTGTCTTTTACCAGCGCTTGTTCTGGACTAGCGGCAATCTCGGTAAGCGCCTTGGTAAACTCGCTGATCCCTATTAAGGTTTTTGCAGAAATCGCAAATACTTCAGAGCCTAACTTCTCTGACAAGCCCTTAGTGTCGATTTCAAGGCCGAAGCGAGCGACTTCATCCATCATGTTTAAAGCAAACACGCAGCCCTTATTGTGCTCCTTTGCCAGCGCTTGTACTTGTAATGCAAATACTAAACTGCGCTCTAATTTAGTCGCATCCAAATTGCACACAATCAAAGAAGTTTGCTCAGACTCAACAGCCTTTTGAAGATGATCTACGGCGATGGATTCGTCTTGCGACATTGATTGCAATGAATAGGTACCGGGGAAATCAACTAACTCATAGTTGCCAAACTTTCCCGATTTCAACTCTACTGTAACACCAGGAAAGTTCGCTACGCGTTGACGCAGTCCAGTTAGTTGATTAAATAGTAGACTTTTGCCTGAATTAGGCTTTCCTACTAAGACTATTTTTTGCATAGAAAAGGAACTCTTAGAATCAATATAGACAGCGTTCGAACGCTTTTAAAAAAAGGTGCTTTGGGTCAAACTTATGCAGCAGATGAAGAAATAACAATTTGCTCTGCTAAAGCTTTTTCCAAAGAATAAATGCAGTCTTGCACCTGAATTACCAATGGCCCCTGAAACGGCGTTCGCTTCATGCATTTAACGATTTGCCCTTCAACAAAGCCCATCTCTTGAAGACGTTGGCTTAAATTTGGATTCACGGAATCATGCATCCCTGTAATGTGTCCAACAGACTGCTTAGGTAAATCCCAAATTGTCATAAATGTCTCCATAAGCTTTAAAGTAGCGTTTTAAACAATAGCATAAACCGAATCAAACGAAAATGCGAATCGTTATCACTTGTTCCCTGATCTTCGTCAAAAACTCGATACATGTTATACTCAGCCT
>CAYQMI010000095.1:0-13881 GCA_964418575.1 uncultured Glaciecola sp. | reverse complement strand
GAGCACGACCTTGCCAAGGTCGGGGTCGCGAGTTCGAATCTCGTTTCCCGCTCCATTCTTTTAAAATTTTGCGTCATCCCGACGCCACGTTTGTTATTAAATCAAGTTTGTTAAGTGCCTTTCATATCTGGCAAAAATGTAGTTTTTGTGGCACATTGGACGCTCTCAGACTTGCTTATACAAATGTGATAATCCGTGCACAAGAATAAAAAGAATTTGTCACTCAAAGATGTATCAAAACTCATTGGTGTGTCGACCGCGACAATCTCAAATGCATTTAATCGCCCAGACCAACTCTCGGTAGCGCTACGCTCTCGAATTTTGAGTGAGTGTGAGCGTATTGGATATGCAGGTCCGAGCATGATTGCGCGATCCCTTCGTTCGGGTCAATCAGATGTTATTGCGGTGATGTTATCAGACTCTCTTAGCTATAGCTTTTCTGACCCAATGGCGACTGATTTTATGGCAGGGATCACAGAGGTGTTGGCCGCGGAGCATAAGCAATTATTATTACTTTCCTCGACTATTAAAACCGATGCACAAATTAGAGCCGAGTCCTTACCCGATGGCTTTATTTTTTACGGTGCGCCTGAAGGAGATAGTTTTAATCGGGTTATTCGCTCAGGAAAGCCTCTTATTGTAGTGGATTTCGACTACCCTGAAGTGCCCTCGGTAAACATTGATAACTTTGAAGCGTGCAAGCAGCTAGCCTCTCACGCAATTAAATCATCTCAAGACGTGCCAGCAATTATTGGTATGCGATTAAAAAACGACGATAATAAAGTGCATGCTCTAGTGCAAAGTGATTTGGCGCATGACAAGCAAGAAATATCATGGCAACGTCTATTTGGCTATATGGCAGGCGCCCAAGAGCACGGCATTGAGATTTCACCTGAGCATATTATTCACTTACCTGTAAACGTGCTTGAGCAAGCTGAAGAGGGTGTACAACAACTACTGAGCCATGCTAGCCGGCCAAACGTTATCCTTTGCATGAGTGACATTATCGCAATTGCAGCTTGCAAAGTTGCGCGTGAGTTAGGCCTGCGTATTCCTCAGGATATTAGAATTACCGGCTTTGACGATATTGCCGAGGCAGCCCGCAACCAACCACCGCTGACTACAATAAGTCAGCAAGGTTATGAGAAAGGTCAGTTGGCGGCTAAACTGCTTTTAGAAGCAAGCCCTCAGCGCACAATGATGGATGCAAAACTTGTCGTAAGAGAATCCACTTAGTGATTCTTAGCGAGCTCCATTAAACCCAACAAGCTTACTTATTTGCCCGTAACCACACAAACTGATACGCACCTAGTTCTATTGCTTGATTACAATCAATCGTGCGTTGGCTTACTAAATCAAGCGCTATTGACTGTTGCAAAGGACTTAAGGCCTGTGGCGCTATGGATAAATTATGCTCGCTGAAATTAACGATGCATAAACAGCGTTCGTTGGTATTCTCTCGCAAATAGGCGAAGCAATGATGATTAGGTGCAGGTAAAAAGGTGCTTGAAGCGTCACCAAACACTGCATTACTCTGACGAACTTGAATCAGCTGATTGAGTGCTTGCGTGATTTCGGGATTGGGCGAGGTAGTAAGCATTTCTTTTGGAACATTAATTCTTTGTACCCACCGAGCATCATGCGCTTTACTATTGTCGGTCTGATAACTGTAATCGTTAATCAGCCCCAGTTCATCACCGGCGTATAGCAGCGGTACGCCACCTACACTTAAAATGATGCTGTGCACCAGCAAAATCCTTTTTACAGCTAGCGCCATAGCGTCTCTATCGTTTTCAGCTTGCGCGCGCTCTAAACCGCACAAGGAGGCTAGGGAGCCGCAAACCCTGCAATCACCAGTACTTGGGTTTTCCCCGAAAGCGACGCCGTTGGCAAAGCTACCCGGGAAGCGACCTGTATAAAACTGATTGAGAAAGCGGCGGTGATCATCGCCATTAATACCCAAATCAGCGGCTACTTGGTCGTCAAACGTCCAGCCAATATCGTCATGACAGCGAACGTAATTTACCCAACTGCACTGATCTGAAATGACACCTGTTTTTTGCATAGATGCCGTAATCAAATGCGTTTTTCGGGTTGCTAAACTATTCCATATAAGTGCCATTAAAAGAGGGTTATACGAAAGCTGACATTCGTCTTTATCAATGTATTTAACTACTTCATCTGGGTGAACAATGGCTTCTGACTTAAACACAACTGCCGGAGAGACAATCTGCAAACAGCGATTAAAGGCTTGAATCAGGGTGTGCGCTTTAGGCTGATTTTCACAATCAGTGCCCATTTCTTTCCATATAAAAGCAAGGGCATCTAAGCGCAGGGCATCGCAGCCCACGTTTGCTAAAAACAGCATTTCTTCGGTAATGGCATTGAACACGCTTGGATTAGAGTAATTTAAATCCCATTGAAAGCTATTAAATGTAGTCCATACCCATTTATTTGATTTTGCTTCATATGTAAAACTTCCGCGTCGAACCTGAGGAAAAATTTCCCTTAGGTTTTTCTCGTATTCATCAGGCAGCGTTTTGTCATCAAACATGTAATAGTACTGCTGATGTTCTTCACTGCCTTTTTTAGCTGCTAATGCCCACTCATGCTCATCTGAAGTATGGTTGAATACAAAGTCTAAAACTAAATTTATGCCATTTTTATTTAATGCCTTAGCAAGCTCGCGAAGGTCATCCATATTACCCAACGATGGATTAACCGAGCGATAGTCAGATACCGCATATCCGCCATCACTGTCGCCTTCTGGAGATTTATAAAGCGGCATCAGATGAAGGTAGTTGATACCTGTTTGCACAAAGTAGGGAATGCGCTTTTGTAGCTGCTTTAAGTCGCCACCGAATAGGTCAACGTAGCACGCCATGCCAAGCATGTTTTCTTGTTTATACCAGTTGGCATGAGCGAGCTTTTGCTTGTCTTTGTTTTTTAAAGCCTGAGTTCGCGACGCAAATCCATTGAGCAATACGCCTACTAAAGCTTGGATGTGATAAAAAAAGTCATACTGCCAGCCATATACTTCATAGTATTTTTCGAACAAGGCAGGAAAGTGCTCGTTAAGCCTTTCAATGAACAGCTTTTGTTGGGCTTGGCTTAGTCCGCTCATATCCAAATGCTGCAAGATACGCTTTAGGGTGAGCTCGCTGTGCTTGGCAAAATCCATCATTTATAACCTTCATATTGGCATTTGTTACAACCTGATATTGTAAAGTAAAGAGCAACCGCTTTGCTTGCGTTTTACAAGATATTTACAACAAAAGGAACATCTGATAGTCTCCATCTTAATCGATTAAGAATTAATTGGCAAAGGCTTCAAGATGCTTTTTGAGAAGTAGAAAAGAAGCGTGACAAGCCAAGTGTAAAAGTTTTGTTTCATTTCAAATGTATAAGTACTATTTCTATCAATACTTCTTAAGTAAAGGCGAGTAAGCATCATGACAAGTACCACAGAAGCAAATAACAGGTTGGTCCGCTGGCTAACATTTATGATGTTTATGATGTTTGCTATGACATCTGACTCGGTGGGTGAAATTATAAAAGAGGTCAAAGTAGCTTTTGACGTAAGTAACGCGCAAGCGAGTTTAATGCACTCTTTGCCAATGCTAGGGATTGCTCTATCTGGTTTATTTTTAGGCTTCCTCGCTGACAGGCTAGGCCGCAAGCGCACCATAGTGCTTGGTTTAGCTTTATTCGCACTCGCTTGTTATTTGTTTATGTTGGGTGAAACATTTGCTTTCATCGTTACCTTAATGACGCTTTCGGGCGTAGCAGTTGGTGTATTTAAAACCGGTGCACTCGCGCTAATTGGTGATATTTCAAGTTCAAATAAAGAGCACACATCTGCTATGAATGGTGCAGAGGCCTTTTTTGGTGTGGGCGCTATCATTGGCCCTCTGATCGTTGTCTACTTAATTCATCAGGGCATTTCATGGCAGTGGTTATACGTTATTGCTGGCGGAATGTGTACGGTGCTAATAATAATGGCAAGTATGGTTAAATATCCTGATCATAAACAAAGTCAGGCGGCACAAAGCACTGAGCCTGTGCCGAAAGCATCGATGATTGATAGTTTAAAGCTCATGAAAAACGGATATGCCATGAGCTTTTCCGTAGGTGCTTTTTTATATGTTGCAGCGGAAAGTGCTATTTATGTTTGGATGCCGAGCTATTTGGTTTGTGGTGCCAGCACTGCCGCCGATGCGTTTGCTTGTTATCAAGACGAATCTACTCAGTTTCTTGCTATGTATGCGGTATCAGCCTTCTTTATTTTAAGAGCGCTGGGCCGGTTTTTGGGCATGTGGGTCATGGCCAGATTCAACTGGGCGCTTATATTGATGCTGTTTAGCCTCGCTATAATGCTTTGCTTTATAGGTGGACTATGGGGCGGCCCTCAATTAGCCGTATTTTTATTCCCATTAAGCGGCATATTTATGTCGGTGATTTATCCTACATTTAACTCAAAAGGGATTTCATGTTTCCCTCGTAAAATGCACGGTACTGTGGCCGGTTTGATACTGTTTTGGACTGCCGCTGGCGCAGCCGCAGGCCCCTTCATTATGGGGATTGTGAGCGATGCTAATGGCGGTGATGCAAAATATGGATTTATTGTGGCAAGCGCATTCACCATGATTTTGTTCGTTGGTCTCTTATATAACTACTTAGCTAACCCTACCGAGAAACGCCTAGCTCAAATAGAAAGAGAAGAGTACGGCGCCTAAGTTTTTAAGTTATCGAACATGGCGCATGTTTCTCTGCGCCATATTCAATGATCACCTCAATGCTCACTTCAATGCACGTCCAAAGCGAAAATTGAAACCCCACACTAAGCCAAAGCCCCCAAGCGTTTTATGACATTTTTTTGAAGATTTCAGATACTTAATAATTTGCCTCAGTATTTTATTGACAGCGCCGATATTCGGGAGTACAACGGCAACTTGAGCAAGGCTTGTTGTGAATATATGTTGTTTTTAAAATTTTTTGGAGCAATTTGACGTGTCTAGTTTAACTAAAGAAACCCTGCTAAAGCGCCAATTTAGTGACCCTAAGAACTATCCCTATGGCTTTTCCCGTTCAGGTGATTTTTCAATCTCTGAAAGTAAAGCATTAAATGAATATGGTTGTTTAATCGCAGCCTTAGTGGATCAGCAGATCTCTCCATCTGATGCTGAAGACGAGCAGTACTTGTCGTCTGCATTAGGTAAAGTTGAACCGCAGAGTCCAGCTGAGCGTGCTTGGTTAAAGTATCAATCTCGAATTAACCGACCCAAAGCTGGCAGTATTTACGGCACGCGTAAAGCCACTGATAGCAGCCGCCATGACGATGATATTATGGTGGATGTTGAAGATGGTCTTGATATCGAGATGGATGACTAGTCAAGTTCGACTCGCCATCTAATTAATATCGTGAGGGATTAGTAGCCGGTTAGCTCTAGAAATCCCTCGCCTCTATGAGAGCCGCTGATACTTACTGAGCCCTCGTAGTAGGGGAAGCGCGATTCGTTGTAGGCATTTTGTTTGTCTGCTTTCACCTTTATGTCGATGAGTTTTTTAGGTATTTTTACCTGCCAGTTCAACGGTAATTGGCGTTGTTCTACGGCGGTGTATTTTTCAATTTCAAGACTAATATCTTCTGGCAAAAGTGTTGTAGACCCACCACTTGCTGAAATATAAGTACCCGTCTGATAGTTTTCTTGGTCGTTTAGTCGCATACTAAAGGCCATAATTTTATCGCCATTATCTAAATGAAGCGACATCCAGTCCCAACCTGCTGTGGATGCATCTAGCAATGTCGAGGTCCATTCATGATCGTACCATGCCTTTCCGCGCAGCGTTTTCGTTTCAGAACTACTCTTGAGCTGTGCCTCTACATCAATAAACGGTAGAGAATAGTAATGGGATGCATGTTTTCCTGCGCTAGATTTTACGCTGTAACCTGCCTCCCCATGCAATATGAATGGCCCGCTGGGCTTTAATACTAACTCAATTTCCATCTTTTCCGCGTCACTCAAATAGATAGCTTTATTTACTGAAGCATTCAGTTTTGCGGGAAAAAGCGTGCCATCGGAATTCAGGCCTTGCCAAAGCCAGTCATCCATTTTTAAGTTAATAAAACCTGGTAATGAGTCTACAGCGCCTTTTGTATTCAAGCTTACTCCTGCATTACCAAGCCCGGCAGGCGCAAACTTTTCTTCAAACCAATGGGCATTTGGACTATGCAGTGATGTATGCGCCATGAAGATTTGGCCTTGATGCCAAGCGTTATCTTGCTGTTGATTAGAAAATCTAAATAAGGTCCACTGAAACGCATAGTTTTCGCCGGATTCATCTTTTAAATTTGCCGTTAAATACCACCATTCAATATCAAAATTAGGGTGGGCCAAATGATCTTGTGGCAGTTTAATTTGATAGTTTGGGTCAGCTACTTCTCCACTAGCAGACATAAAGCTTGGATTTATAGATGAAGTATCTTCTTGGACTTGAGGCTCTTTGCAAGCAATCAAACTTGCGCAGCATAACAATGCGATACATCTAAAAAACACATTTAATCTAGCCATTTTAGCTCCTGGGCAAGGCTTTGCTTTGTGGTGTAAACAATAGGCAAGCTGATGATAGCCACCACAATAAGCAGGCTTACGATATAAAGCTGAATGATACTTAGCCAGTCTATGATTAAAGGATAAGACCAGTTAAAAGCATGGTAATTAATTTGTTCAATCAACACATAGCTTAACAACATGCCAAATGGGGTAGCGGCAAGTAAGGCTATTAGGCATAAAAACACATATTGCTGCAGCAACATCGCACGGCTTTGCCACTGCGATACGCCCATCGTTCGAAACAGCATGGTTTGTGCACGGCTTTGCTCCATCAGTATGATGATGGTGCAGGCCAAAGAGAGCGATGCCACTAAAAGCGTGACTAAGTTCAAGCTGTCGGTGATGATAAAAGTGCGGTCGAATACCTGCATTGATTGCTGCAGAAGCTCGGTGGTTTGATAGAACTGTGTATTTGGGTCAATACCAATCTCAGGAAGTTTTTGCACGAAGCTATCAATATTATTTGCTGAGCCCAATACGGCAAATATATCAGCCTGCGTAATATCCTGAGTGAATGCAGATACAGGCAGCAAAATTTGTGCACTAGGATTGCCATAGTCATAAATGATACCAGCTACAAGGTATTCGTTTTCCGCTCCAGTTGTAGGGTGCTCAAAACTTATCTTACTGCCCAAAGTAAGTTGATTGCGTATCGAAAGCTGCTGATTAATCAACACAGCCTGTTCTTTTTCAAACAGTTGCCATACATCATCAAGTGCAGATTCAAACACCATGGCTTGGGTAAAATCTCCTTGCACAGGGTAGCTAAAAAGCTGAATAAACTGTTTATTGAATTTGATATCCTTACCATATCGGGGATACAAAGCGATGCCGTGCTGCTTAGCCAAATCTGCTAATGCCCGATTTTGTTGCGCATCATCAGAGTACAAGTAATGGTCGGCGACAAGTCGCTGCTCTAGCCAGCTTTCTGTGCTTGAACGAAAGCTATCAACCATTAGGTTCATACCCAAGTTGCTGGTGGCGGCAATAAAAAATGCACAGCAGGCAATTTTTGTTTTTTTCGATAAGAATATTGCCTGAGATAAGCTAATCCTGCTGAGGGTGAAAGTTTGAGGCAGCAGTTTGAGCACCAAACGAAGTAATTTTCCAAACACAGCAATCAACAAACAACAGCCACTTAAAATCACGCATGCCGCGGCGAAGAGCATTGCCGCTAGGTTATTGGTAAAACTAAATATCAGTATTGCAAGGCTTGCAAACCCTGCGCTTGCCAATATCAAATATAGCACAAGGTACTTGCTCTCGTTTGTAGGGCGCGTAGTGCTCAACGATTGATTGAGCTGGCGAATAGGAGAGAGCAGGGCAAGGAAAATACCGGCCAAGCAAATACTCAGCACCTTGAGGTAGAGAATTAACCACTGATTCTCAGCAAAGCCAAGTTCTACTCGGTAAAGCCCTTCTATAATAGAGCGAATCGTTGGCGCCGCCAAAACCGCAAGCGATGAACCGAGTACCAGGCCAAGCGCACTCATCACAACACCAAAGAGCACAAACTCAAAAGCATGTGCGATCATTATTTCAAGCCTGCCTATCCCCAACTGACGGAATACTTTTAGCATCGCGAAACGCTTAAATATCAGCAAATTACACGCGTTCATTACGATGAATAAACACACTGCAAACATCAAAAGCGCCATAGCAGTGAGATTTAGATAAAAGCTTTCGGTCATTTCTGGATCATTTTGCTGAATATCAATTTCTTGTAGCATCAAATGACTTGGCAAAGTTTGCCGAAGCGCTTTAATGCTATTTTCATTTGTAGTATTAAGTAATAAAACTCTTGAAATACTCAGCGTATTATCGAGTGCTAAAAGCTCACCAATATCCATGACTATGGTGTTTGAAAGGGCGTTTATTTCAACAGCAGACAGCTCTGAAAGACCTAGATTTGGGTTGCTATCAAAATACAGACTTTCACTTTCGTTAATGCCGAGCTCTTTAAGGAATTTGGGGTGAATATAGCTCAGCGGTCTTCCCAAGCTAAAGCCAGAAAATATTTCCAGATATTCTTGCTGCTGGTGTCTTTGCTTCTGAGTCGTATCAATGTTGCTTAACACTTCGCTGTTGGATTGAAGCGCACCAGCCCCTAGGCTTACACGTGATTGATTCAGCAAAGACAAAAAATCGATGCCGAGCACATTTACTCGTCGCTGCGTGATTTGTTGCTTATTGCTAAACAAATGCTTGGAAGTTTCTGCAAGCGCAACTGCATTTGAAAGCCCTAGCTTTTTTAGTGCTACATAGTCTGCCACATCAATTGCGCGCTCTTTTGTGCGCGCCACAATCTGGTAGGTGGCGGGTAATAATTGTTCTGACGTGCTGCCAGAGTAACTCTGTTTAGCGCCTTGATTAATCAGTAGTACTGCGCTTAAGCCGGCGCAAGCGATGAGCAAAGAAACTAAAACCATTGTCAAACTAAACCATGTTTCTCTGTAGCTCGAGAGGATCAGTCTGTAGGTTTTAAGAGCGCTGATTTTTAGCGGCATTTTCATGCAACAGGCGCTTCTTCTGTTAGGTGTTTATTGTGCATGTAAAGCTGGCGGTCAGCTAAGTGTGCGACTTTTGCGCTGTGAGTTACAATGAGGAGCGACGTGCTAAGCTCTTTGCAACTGCGATACAAAAGCTCGCATACTTTATCTGAATTGCGCTCATCTAAGTTACCCGTTGGTTCATCGGCTAAAACAAGTTGGGGGCGATGTGCTAAGGCTCTTGCAATGGCAACACGCTGTTGCTCACCGCCAGACAATTCGTTAGGCAATTTGTGACAGTGCTGCGCTATATCAAGGGTATTGATAAGAATATTGATGTAAGACTTATCGAAGTTTTGGTTTAGCTTAGCTGGCAGTGAAATATTATCGAATACCGAGATACAGTCGATTAGATTGAATTTTTGAAACACAAAGCCTATATGCTGTCGCCGATACAGATCTGCTTCAGTTTCGCTTAGCGAATGAACATCCACAGACTTACCATCACTCGCTGAAAAGACAATACTACCGCTGTCAGCTTTATCTAGCGCTCCAATAAGATGCAACAGCGTTGATTTACCGCAACCTGAGGGCCCTTGAATTGAAGCGCTTTCCCCTTCGCCGATATGCAGCTCTACGCACTCTAATATCGACATGCTGCCATGCGCTGCGCGGTAGCTTTTGTTGAGATGGGTAATATTAAGCATGCTGGTCCTTCTTATAAATCCGCGTGATAGTGAATATTGCCTGCCAAGCTAGATACGAAGTACAACAGGCAAAGTTTAGCCTTGATTATCAATATCCCTCGCGGTAACCTCAACTTTGCTTAAGAAGAAGGCATTTTGTACGTCTTTACAATAATTATAATATCACCAAGCGACCGATAAAATTCTGTTCAAATTAGTATGAACATCCTAAAAAATCACTATATGGGGATAAGCGTTTCGCTTTTTCTCAATTTTATGTTTTTCCTTTGCGTCTAAGCAGGTATATTTCTGAAAAGACAATAAGGCTAATTAAGGAGACAATCTCGTGAGGATGATGTCTGGCGCCGCGATGGTGGTTGAAGCGTTAAAAGATGTTGGGGTAACGCATTTATTTGGCTACCCAGGCGGAGCAGTACTGGATATCTATGATGCGCTATTCGCGCAGGATTCAGTGAAACATATATTGGTACGCCATGAACAAGGCGCAGCGCACATGGCAGATGGCTATGCACGTGCTACCGGCAAAACCGGTACAGTGTTAGTGACCTCAGGACCGGGTGCGACCAATACCCTAACCGGTATTGCTACGGCGTTTATGGATTCGATACCCATGGTGGTGCTTTCTGGCCAAGTGCCTTCTATGCATATTGGGGAGGATGCCTTCCAAGAAACCGATATGGTGGGGTGTTCTCGGCCCGTGGTTAAGCATAGTTTCTTAGTAAAAAAAGCGACCGATATTCCAAAAGCAATCGCACAAGCTTATTACATTGCTAACACTGGCCGTCCTGGTCCTGTTGTTGTGGATTTACCGAAAGATATCGTAAATGTACAAGACTCACATCCTTACGTATTTCCAGATGATGTGACGATGCGCTCCTACAATCCAACAACCAAAGGACACAATAAACAAATCAAAAAAGCCGTGGCGAGCTTGGTCAAAGCAAAGCGTCCGGTTTTGTATGTGGGCGGTGGTTCGATTGCCTCTGATGCAGCAGAAGTCGTTACGCTTCTAGGCGAAAAATTAGGCGCTCCAGTTGTAAGCACCTTAATGGGCTTGGGCGCATTTTCTAGTGTTCATAAACAGTTTATCGGTATGTTGGGTATGCACGGAACTTTGGAAGCAAATAAAGCCATGCATAACGCAGACTGCATTATTTCTTTAGGCGCACGATTTGATGATCGTGTTACTAACAATGTTGATAAATTTTGCCCTTACGCAGATATTATTCATGTTGATATCGACCCTGCTTCAATTTCTAAAATTGTAAATGCGCATGTGCCAGTTGTGGGCTCGGTAGACACCGTAGTAAAGCAAATACTGACTATGCTTGAAGAGCACGATTTATCAGGCCAGCAAGAAAAATTAAGCGATTGGTGGGAGCAAATCAACGAATGGCGCGCCCGCGATTGCTTAAAGTATACGCAAGGACCAGAAACGATTAAGCCGCAAAAGGTAATTGAAGCGGTGTATGAGCATACAAAAGGCGATGCTTATATTAGCTCCGATGTTGGTCAGCACCAGATGTTTGCCGCACTGTACTATCCTTTTGCAAAACCCCGTCGTTGGATTAATTCAGGCGGTTTGGGCACGATGGGTTTTGGTCTGCCTGCGGCAATGGGCGTGCAGTTTGCGCATCCTGATGCCTGTTCGGTGGTGATCACCGGTGACGGTAGTATTCAGATGAATATTCAAGAGCTGTCGACCTGCCTGCAATATAACTTGCCAATAAAAGTCATTTCCTTGAACAACCGCGCGCTGGGAATGGTTCGTCAGTGGCAAGATATGAACTATAAAGGCCGACATTCCCATTCCTACATGGATTCGATGCCCGACTTTGTGAAACTGGCAGAGGCGTATGGGCATATTGGTATTAGAGTAGACAAGTTAGAAGATCTCGATGAGGCAATGGCACGCTGCTTTGCTGAAAAAGAGCGCTTGGTATTTATGGATATCGCGGTAGATCAGAGCGAACACGTTTACCCGATGCAAATAAAATATGGTGCGATGGATGATATGAGATTGAGCAAAACGGAGCGAACTTAATGAGACGAATAATTTCAGTATTAATGGAAAACGCTCCAGGCTCTTTATCAAGAATTGTAGGTGTGTTTTCTCAGCGTGGATATAACGTTGATTCACTCTGTGTAGCACCCACTAGCGACGAGAGTTTATCAAGGCTTACTATCATCACCCAAGCTGACAACAAAGCGACTGAGCAAATAACCAAACAGGTAAACAAACTGATTGATGTACTCAGAGTGGTGGAGTTAACAGATTCAGCTCATGTAGAGCGAGAGCTAATGTTGATTAAAGTCGCTACACGCACTGAGGTAGCTCGAGCTGAAGTAAAACGCAACGTCGATATTTTTCGCGCACGTATCCTTGATGTAACAGCGCAGCATTACACAATGGAAATAACGGGGACCAGCGATAAACTAACCGCTTTCAGTGACGTGATGACGCAGTGTGCTGAAATCACCGAATCTGCTCGCACCGGCGTGTGTGGTTTATCACGTGGGGACAGAGCGCTAAGAGTGTAATTACGCTCTTAGCTCAAAAGGCAAGGCATGTTAAATCTTTATGACATGACCTTGCCTTTTTTGTATTTGTGCTAAACTTAATCATGTCTTTACTATTAATAGTGTAGTTTTAATAAAGACGTGATTGCGCAGAATGCTGCGCGTTATTGATAAAAGTATTTGAGGTTTACATGTCTAAAGTTACAGGCACAGTTAAGTGGTTTAATCCTGAAAAGGGCTATGGGTTTTTAACACAAGACAACGGCGGGAAAGATGTCTTTGTGCATTTTCGAGCCATTGTTGCAGAGGGATACAAAACTCTTCCAGAGGGTCAGAAGGTTTCCTTTGAAGTGGAAGAAGGTCAAAAAGGACTTCAAGCTGCTAACGTAGAAGTAATTTAAGTTAGTCACAACTTATTTAAAAATGGCGCAGTGAAGGCGCCATTTTTGTATCTGACGATAAGTTTGTTTAGCATTAAAAAAGCCCCGAGCATATGTTAATGCTGGGGGCTTTTCTTTATATGCTTATTTAGCTTGTGTTAAACGCGCTCAAATATGGTCGCAATACCCTGACCTAAACCAATACACATAGTGGCTAAACCAATGCTTACATCTTGGTCTTCCATATTGTTTATTAGCGTGGTGGATATTCTAGCGCCAGAACATCCTAGTGGGTGACCTAATGCAATTGCACCGCCTTTAAGGTTCACTTTGTCCTCATAGCTGTCTATCCATCCTAACTGCTTGATACAAGATAGCGCTTGCGCGGCGAAAGCTTCGTTGAACTCAGCTAATTGGATATCTTCCATCGACAAACCTGCACGCTGTAGTGCTTTTTTCGTTGCTGGCACAGGGCCAAAACCCATGATAGCGGCATCACAACCCGCAACTGCCATGCTGCGAATTTTAGCGCGAGGCGTTAAGCCGAGTGCTTTTGCGCGTTCAGCCGACATAATCAGCATTGCCGAAGCGCCGTCTGAAATGGCCGAAGACGTTCCAGCCGTTACCGAACCATTAACTGGGTCAAATACCGGACGCAAGGCGCTTAAGGTTTCTACCGTTGTATCAGGGCGAATTACTTCATCGGCCTCAACAGAAACTAATAGGCCGTCTGCGTCATGACCTTCAACCGCCACAATCTCATTATCCCAACCGCCATTGTTAGCCGCTGCTGCCGCTTTTTGGTGAGAGCGAGCACCAAAGGCATCCTGCATTTCGCGCGTGATGCCGTTTTGACGACCAAGCAGCTCTGCAGTCATACCCATGCTGCCAGAGGCTTTTGCGGTATGTTTAGCAAGACCGGGGTGAAAATCAATGTTGTAGTTCATCGGTACATGACCCATGTGCTCAACACCACCAATCATATACACATCACCGCGACCAGTCATAATGCCCGACACCGCATCGTGCAGGGCTTGCATAGAAGAGCCGCATAAGCGGTTTACGGTAACAGCACCGGTTGAACGCGGAATTTTGGTCAGCAGTTGCGCGTTTCTGGCAACGTTAAAACCTTGTTCTTTGGTTTGCTGTACACAGCCCCAAATAATATCTT
>CAYQMI010000094.1:0-14010 GCA_964418575.1 uncultured Glaciecola sp. | reverse complement strand
GCTTAACCGAAGGTGCACTAGAAATAACTAAAACTACCATCATCAATAACAAGGAAAATACAAATGAAGTTAACAAAATTAATCGGTGCAATGGCTGCTACGTTTTTCGTAGCGCAAGCTTCGGCAAATGTGCAGGTTGTTAATCAGGGTTTATCTGAAAAAGAAGTGCTCGATGCTCAAAATGGCTGGTGTGCGGCTTTGTTAGACATTAGTAAAACCCATGATGAAAAAGGCCAAGAAGCTGCTAAAGAGCTTGCTTCAAACATCATTGATGCTGCATACGGTTATCAGATGGGCGCAGTGTTGTTTAAGCCCACTCTTACAGTTGTTCCGCAAACCTTCCGTCCCACTAGTGAAGGTGCGTTGTCGTACTTTGTAGGCGGCGATGAAAACTTCCCAACCGACAAAGGTTTTGCATTAATGGGATGGCAAAATTGTGAAGTAGACAACAATGCTGTGTTTATTGCTGGTGATAGTGCTTCAACCATCGGGAAAGTGCACTTTACCAACAAAGACGGCGATGTAACTTCAGTAGATAAAACTTGGGGTTTTGTAAAAGATGACGCGGGTGCGGTAAGAATTGTGCTGCACCATTCGTCTTTAGAGTATAAAGGTTAACATCTAGCTCAACCATTTATTAGTCTAAAAAAACGGGATCGCAATGGTCCCGTTTTTTAATGTACTCAATAAATATCTGAAACAACGTAAGCGCCAAACTTAAAACGAAACCCGCCCCATGTCCAATCTATGGTGCTCCGGCAGCGTCGGCTTAACAATACTGAATTTGCAGTTCGCTTTTGCCAAATCATGCTCTTCTGGGGTGAAATATTCTGATTTTGAAATAGAGTAAAACGTTTTAACCTTTGGCTTTAAGGCATTACGTTCATGGTTTTTAATCACTATGCCAATGTGTTGGTTGTTCATTATGACTAAACTGCCTACAGGATATACACCCATACAGCGTATAAACTGAAGCGCGAGCTTTAAATCATAACCGTAGTTTTTATTTGAGATGATCTTCAAAGCCGCTGCAGGGCTCGACTTTTTCTGGAAAGGTCTGTTAGTTGTCATCGCATCGTAGCAATCAACAATGGCTAGCATACGGCTAAATATATGAATATCTTCGCCCTGAAGTTGATTAGGATAACCGCTGCCGTCGAGTCGTTCGTGGTGTTGCTCGATCGCTAGCATTAACTCTGCATCTAAGTTGAATGGCGTAAGCAAATCAATCGACTTCTGCACGTGCGATTGAATAATTGCTTGCTCTTCTTTACTTGGTGCGCCTTGCTTGTGCAGAATTTCTCTTGGCACTTGTACCATGCCAATATCGAAAAAGTAGCCAAGCAGCGCTAAACGTTCGCAGTCGCGATTCGACATACCTAAATATTTGGCAAAATGGCACAGAAGAATGGCTACGTGCATCGCATGATTACTTAAATATTCACCTTGGTTTCTGATCATGCTTAAGCATAAGAGCGCGTCTTGATCTTGCATCAAAGTTTGATGAAGCTTACTCACTAATTGCTTTGATTCGCTAAAATCAATTGGCAGCTTTTTCTCAATATTGATGCGCATTTTTTGGTGAAGCTTTTTACAATCAATGACTAACTGTTCGGTTTCTTCTATTTGCTTTTTACCCTGCCTATCGGTTTTAGGCGCCTCAGCTGTCGATTCAGTTGTTTCAGTAAATTCGTCTTCACCAAAGTCACTGTCTGAGCCAAGTTCAATAGTGTCGGTAATAGGATCAGTTTCCGAGTCATTCGCAGCGGTAAGTGTTTGTATGGGAACCGCAGGCTTTGTTGGGCTTTTGATATTTGCAATGCTCGCTGGAAGCTTCTCCACATCTTGCTCGAGAAAACTCTCAATTTTTACCGACTGCACGCCGCAAGCAATCAGTTGCTCAATGGTGCCTTTGTGCTTAATTTTCCCTTTGCTTTTGACCATCAACCGCCCAGTTTGCTGAACAATACTGTGCAACACCATGCCTGGCTTTAATTGATGAACTAAAAGTGTTTGTAATTGAGAAGCCGTCATACCGCTTTAAATATGCTGAATGTTAAGGGTGTTATCGACTGAAAACTGAAAAACTGGATGCTTTTTCTAGGCAGCTAAAAGGGTATCTATCAAAATAAATATCGTGGCGTTGCAGCCTTTTAAGGTAGGCAAAAAAAACGCCGAGACTTGCTCGGCGTTTTACACTCACTAAACAAATTCTTAGTTAATAACCGACAACAAACGTGGGTCGGTTACTAGAGGGCGAACGCCATGACCTTTCTTCTCGTCAAACTCGTTGCTCTCACACCATGCACCAATAGTGTTGATATCTACTTTTGCACACTGCGGGCGAACCGACCAGCTAACTTGTAATGGAGAACATACTTGCTCAGAGAAAGACGGACCCGTAGTTGAACCCAAAAACTCTACCGGAGCGCCTGTTGTCATTGGTAGAGACTCAGCTTGATGGTATCCATTAACTGTATTGCCGTCGTAATCCATATCGTTGAAATCTAGGGCATCAGAATCGTTGACTAGCGTAAATACCTGCGTTTCAACACGTAAGTTAGGGTTTGCACACTTGTCAGACAAACAGCTACCTAAACCAGGGCCTGGTTCAACGTCGCACGAGGTATGCACCCAATGCATTTCAATGGTATCGCCCGGTTTTAGGCCACCACAAATTTCTTCGTCTGGCGTTTTGAGCTCTGCAGCAGTTAGCGTCTCGCTCATACCACACATAAAGCCAGCGCCGTCAGTTGCAGGAATCGAAAAATCTTTTGCTTTGTGCTCAGCATTTTTATGGAAATGAATATTACACAGGTTCATTTGCGATGCAGGCGGCGCCATTGAAAATACGACGCTGTTGGTGCCTTCGCGAGAATCAATATCGCGGCCAGTTTGAGGTCCGTAGCCTTCGCATACGTCTGCAGCAAACACTGCCGAACTAGCCAATGTTAATAAACCACCTATCATTAATTTTTTCATTTATTATTTCCTTGAAGCAAAGTGTAGAAACCAAAATGTTACTGGATAACAAGAATTACGACGAATATAGGTAAAAGTTTGTAAATATCTATAACGTATAAACATAAGGATCGTTAAATTATGTAATTACCGATATATACCGTTTCTCTTTTTCATTCAGGTCAAGTTTCTTTCATTTTTCTTCCAAGCCAATAAAAATAGGTTTCTCAGGAGACCGTTCAAAGCATTTTTTGTAAGCAAAAACCGATTGATACGAGAAATACGTACATTATTATCGAATAAAGCGAGGATTGTTTTCATGCCATTTAAGTCACTTAATCGCTTTTTTCATATTTTTTTAGCTGGCTAGGTTTTACGGTCGCTTCTTAATAAAAACAGATTTGTCAGTTGCTTAGTCGCTTTAACTTGATTAAGTTGAACACTTAAAATGCAAAAAGGAATTCTTAGGAATATGCTCATCACTTCGTTAATCGCCTGCGGGACTAAAAAACTCCATAAGGTCACACTACTGGTGCTTCTAGTCAGCGCTGCTAACATTGCTAAAGCAAATATGATTGTTGAGATGGAGGCTCACCAGCTAGCCCAACAAATAGCCGAGCAAGAGCTTACCTCAGTGGCGGCGGTAACTGCCTATCTTAAGCGGATAGAAGAGCTCGACAGGCAAGGACCTCGCATTCAAGCCGTTATCACCCTCAATCCTGACGCTTTGAGTATAGCTGCGCGCCTCGATGCTGAAGCGAAAGCTGGCAAGATAAGAGGGCCATTGCACGGTGTGCCTGTATTAATAAAGGACAATATCGAAAGCGCGAATATGCCAACAACCGCTGGTAGCATGGCTTTACTAAACAATCGCACAGAACGCGACGCGCCAATTATTGCGCGCTTAAAAGCGGCGGGTGCAATTATACTAGGCAAAACTAATTTGTCTGAATGGGCGAACTTCAGAGATAGCGATTCAGTATCTGGCTGGAGCGCAGTGGGAGGGCAAACGCGTAATCCTCATAGCTTAGATCGCACGCCGTGTGGCTCATCTTCAGGCACCGGCGCTGCAATTGCGGCTCAATACTCGCCACTGGGTATTGGCACTGAAACTAACGGCAGTATCATATGCCCAAGCGCCATGAACGGAGTTGTGGGTGTAAAGCCAACTGTTGGTCTACTTTCAAGAACACACATTGTGCCAATTTCGGTTACACAAGACACCGCGGGCCCCATGACTCGCTCAGTGAAAGACGCAGCCCTAATGCTCTCAGTAATGGCTGGCACCGATGCTAACGACGCGGCTACAGAGCTTGCCGATAGTAAAAAGCAGAATTACGTTGCGTCATTATCTGCATCGCTCAAAGGAAAAAAGCTTGGTGTATTTCGTTCCGTTCAATCTGAGCACCCTGAAATTATTGCCGCGTTTAATGAAGCCATTGCCGTGCTTGAAGCGCAGGGCGTTGAAATGGTCGAGATAAACGAATTCGAAACACCTGAAGGGTTTTGGGGAAAGGCTCTGCAAGTTTTGTTGATTGAGTTTAAACATGAATTGAATCTATATTTAGCGAATGCTGCCCCTAGCGTTCAGAGCAAGAATCTCGCCCAACTTATTGAATTTAATAAAAAAACCCCGCGAGAATTAGACATTTTTAGTCAGTCTTTGTTTGAAGATGCCGAAAAAACCGAAGGCTACAATGAAGAGTATCAGGAAGCGCTGAGTTTTATACGCGAGGCGACTCGCCAAAACGGAATCGACAAACTACTAAAAGACTATGAGGTAGACGCGATTGTTATGCCTTCACAAACGCCCGCATTTTTAATCGACCCAGTATTCGGCGATAGCTTTGGCGGCGGTTTTGCTGGCGCCGGTTGGATGGCAGCTATTGCTGGCTACCCACATGTATCTGTGCCAATGGGCGGCATGCGAGGCTTGCCCATTAACCTAAGTTTTATGGGTGCACAATGGGATGATGCGCTTTTGCTGAACTTGGCATATCAATATGAGCAAGCATCTAAGAAAATACTAAAACCAGAGATGGTTCGCGGTAGTTTTGAGCATAGCGAATTTAAACAAGCGATGGCACCATTAAGCCAAGAGTAACAATAACCAAGTATTCAGTACGCACAAAAAAGCCAGCAAAGGCTGGCTTTTTTATATCTGTTAAAGGTTTAATTTAACCTTTTTTCATCCAAGCAGAACACCAACCATCTTTGGCTACTAACTTGCCAGGGAAGATACCACATGGACGCCAATCTGCGCCTTCTTCGCCTTGAATATACATGCAGTTGTGGCAATAAGCGCCTTCAACCTCTGACTGATGCACGTACTTCAAAGCAATTGCAGTAGGATCGTCTAATGCTAACTGCTCTTGAGCGTTTGCACGCAGCGCTACACCACCAAGAGTCACACCAATTAAAGTGCTGCCTGATAACTTTAAAAAGTCACGACGGTCAATATTCTTCATAGCTTTTCCTTTTTTGTTTAAACGAAATACGTTTCTTATCAGGTCTTTGTAATTAAAAATGATAACTATTCTTTTTTACTCAAGCCCAATACGACAAAGGCCCACCGAGAAGGTGAGCCTTTGAATTTTTGTTATGCACAGTTATACACTAACTGTATAGATTTACAAAATTTGATTTAGTTCCTAAACAAAATTTAATACTCTAAGATAAACAAATCTATTCATCAGAAGGTTTGTCTTGTTCATCATCATCAACGGGTAATTTTATTAATAGCCATACAATTGCTGCAACAAATGCCAGTGCAATACCGCAAACAATTAATAGCTGATCTAAATTTGGGATCATAGTGTGTCTTTCCAAATAGAGCTTAACGGCGTGTCGGGTTTTGCATAACTATAGCGGTCGATACGCTGTGTTCGATGATAGCTGTCTAAACCCGTTACGGCAATTGTGCCTGCTTTTTGTAAATCGAGGTAGCCATCGGGTATTAAATAATCTTGCTCGGTAATAACTTCTACAATTTCGCCAATAACAAGCTCCGTCTGATTGAGCTGCAATACCTGAATTTCTCGTACTTCTACGCCCAGTTTTATGCGGCTTTGTGCCACATAGGGCGCCTGAAAGGTTTTTGAATATTCTTCGGTAAGCCCAGTGGCAATAAACTCGCTATGATCCGCTTCATATCGTGCTGAGCATTGATGCGCTTGCTCGCAAATCTCTTCATGCACGTGGTTTATTGTATACACGCCTAAGTCTTTTATATTTTGCAATGTGTCGCGCACAACGGTGTGGGGGCGCATTAACATGCCAATTAAAGGTGGGTTTGCGCCTACATGAAAAACACTGCTAACGAGGGCCAGGTTGCTAAGGCCGTTTGTATTTTTAGTGCCAATTAAATTCGCGCTTTTCATGCCCGAGAGACTATTAATAAAATTCGCTCTTTCGAATTTGGGCATTTTCGCAATGTCTTGGCTATTGAATTGCTGGCTCATCGTTATTCATCATCCCGCTTAGCGATGATTTCTATGCCAAAGCCGGTGTCGTTAATATAAACCTCAATAGGAGAGCAGCAGATTTGGCAATCTACTATTTGCTGCTGGCCTATGTCATTGTCCTCATCAATTTCAATGTCGTTGTAGGTCATACAATAAGGACATTCGAATTTTTCTGCGCGGGTTAAACTCATAACACTCTCAGAAGTTAAGCGATTTAATTTATGTCTATTGCTTACTGAAAAATTCGCAAGGTGGTTCTGTTGCATTAATAAGTTAGTTTGCCTCCTTTATAAATATTCATACTTTTATAAATTCTATTTTATAAACAACAGGAACAGTTACGTTTATGTTTTTCCATTTTGCCAATGCCTGGATTGAAGGTATTGGTTGGGTCGAGCTTACGGTAAAAGTCTTGTAGTGGTGAGTCGGCCTTGTATAAATGCCCCACATTGTGCTCCGCCGGATACTTTGCACCTCGAGTATCGAGCAATGCCAACATTGCGGTTTTTACCTCGTGCGCGTCTGCGCCTTTTTTCAAGACATAATCTTGATGAAACACATGACAGAAAAAGTGCCCGTAGTATAACGAGACATCAATTTGCTCTTGAATATGTGCCGGTAGCTTTTCTACCCAGTTTAGCTCGTTGCGCTTTAGAGCGATGTCTAGCGCCAGTATATCCCCTAAGTCTTTTTCATAGAGCGTGTGGTAACGAACGGCTGCGCCTGCTGCTGCAAAGCGATTTAAAAAGGCACTTGAGGCTTCGTTATCGTCACACTCAAAGTAAGCGCCTTCATGCTCGGCCTTTGCAAAAAACTTCGCTAAAAATGTACGCGCTTCCTCAATACCGTCGTCACTCATTTTTAGGATAAGGTGATGTTCGTATTGCTCATAATATTGCAGCATACGCTGCGGTAGGTGTTGGCCGAAGCACTTAGCAATCAACTGCATTACGCGATCTGATAAATACTTTGGTAAAAACCCTATTTTGTTTAGTACTGCATCCACGCGGCCTTTAATTGCAAAAAGCTTAGGCATAGCATCTGTGCCTAAATGCTTCACGCTCAAAAAAGTATCTTTGCCGTACTTTTGCGCCACGCGAAAAATATCTCGGTGCATATACTCACCTACCTCAGGCAGATGAGTAAATTTGCTAAGCATTTCACGCCTCAACTCAGTGAGTACTTTCGGGTCATTCGTACCGATGTAGAAAGTTTGTTCTTGGTCTGGTACATCAAATGTATCAAGCCTTACAGCAAAGACTGCTATTTTGCCTGCGCAGCCACTTGCCTCGTATAAACGCGACTCATCGGCATTGAACCTGCTTGGTGTATCGGCCTCAATATCGCGTATTTTTTCAATGTAATCGCTCGCCGATGCTTTAGCTGATGTTGCAAGCTCAGTATGCTCAAAATTACCGCTTTGAAGCTTGCTGAGTATCTCTTCTGGCGTATCGCCTAAATCAATGCCTAGGTGGTTAACAAGCTCCAATTCGCCTTTCTCGTTTATCCACGCATAAACCGATAGCTCGGTATAAGCCGGGCCTCGTTTTACCAATGCGCCACCAGAATTGTTTGCTACCCCGCCAACAATA
The DNA here is from genome assembly GCA_964418575.1 of uncultured Glaciecola sp. Lineage (GTDB taxonomy): Bacteria > Pseudomonadota > Gammaproteobacteria > Enterobacterales > Alteromonadaceae > Glaciecola. The sequence goes on along the minus strand of CAYQMI010000094.1, from coordinate 5,993 downwards.
GACGCCCCTAAACAAGAAGAGCCGATAACCGAATGAGGCGCTCTATTTAAAGGTTTCAAGGTTTTCTCAAGATGATGTAGCGTAGTGCCTGGGAAGCTGATGATCTGTTCACCTTTGCCCAGCACAATAAGCTTATCCATCGCTAGGGTATTAATGACGACTACTTCACGGTCGTAATCATCACCGCTAGGGGTTGAGCCCTCGGTTAAACCTGTATTGGCTGCCTGCATAACAATTATGCAGTTATTCGCAACGCATATTTCCAATAGCTTGTAAAACTCAATCAAAGTTTGCGGAAACAAGACTGCCAGCGCAGTGCCACCGCCAGAGCGCCAACCGGTTCTGTAATATTCAGTTTGCTTTGCACCAACTGCAAGGTTTTGCTTACCGAGGACTTCAGCAAATTGAGCGATGACGGCCTGATTATTCATAATGTTTCCTTTTTCACTGCGTCGATATTAGCATTACTGTGGTGAATATGTTTATTTGCTTAACTATCCAAGAGCGGGTCTGCAAAGCCCAAGCCATAGCCGGCAAGTAAGGCAATCACACCTGCGAATAGGACGTAGTACAATGTTGGCAGGGCCGTTTTACGCAAGGTCGCGCCCTCTTGTCCTAGCAAGCCAACTGTGGCAGATGCTGCTACTACGTTATGAATGGCAATCATGTTACCCGCGGCCGCACCAACAGCTTGTGCGGCTACAATTAAGGCTGGCGATAAACTTAAGGCCATTGCTGCCTCAAACTGAAACTGACTAAACATCATATTGGATACGGTATTTGAGCCTGCTATAAAGGCTCCTAAAGCACCAATAGTCGGGCTCACTAGCGGAAATGCGGCCCCAAATACGTCTGCAAATAAAGTCGCGCCAGCCATGGGCATACTTGGTACATCCGATAAATTCACGCCTGAGTTAATAAACAAACGCACCATGGGGATAGTGAAAATAAGCACAAAGCCTGCACCGATAATGGTTTTGCTAGAATCGATAAATGCCGATTTAAACACACTGCTCTTTTGTCCTGATTTTGCCTGAATCATTAAAGCAATCAGGGCCGTCATCACCAGTAAACCACCGGGTAAATAAAGCGGACTAAATGCAGCAGACACCCCAAGCTCACCTAATATGTCGCTAAACGATAAAGTTACCGCCGACAGCATGCTTTTAAATTCACCGAACACGCGTGAACACACTAACAATATAGCAACCAACAAATAAGGCATCCATGCTACAAACGGCGAAACGGTTGAAGGAGCATTCACGTCGTCTTGCTTGATTTCTAGAGACCCCATCCAACCCGGTAGCCAATTTGCTCGCTCTGGAAAGTCCCATGCTGTTTTAGGCATCAAAAAGCCACGTTTTGCCGCAAAAACCACTATAGCCATACTGAGTAATCCGCCCATTAACGAGGGGAACTCTGGACCTAAGAATATGCCGGTTAATACATAGGGCACGGTAAACGATAACCCTGCGAATATAGCGAATGGGAGAATTTGCAAGCCTTCTTTCCAAGACTTATTGCTACCAAAAAAGCGCGTCAGCATCATGGCCATAATAACCGGCATGAAGGTACCAATCACTCCGTGAATGATTGCGACTTCGGAGGTAATTAACTGTAAATACTGCTCCCAGCTCCAGCCCTGAGACGCCAGTTGCGCGCCAATTGCCGTGGTATCGAGCCCCTTATTAACGCCAATAATTATTGGTGTACCCACTGCACCAAAAGATACCGGTGTGCTTTGAATTAACATTCCCATTAGCACCGCCGCCAAGGCAGGAAAGCCAATAGCAACCATCAGCGGAGCAGCAATAGCCGCTGGCGTGCCAAATCCTGAAGCGCCCTCAATAAAAGTGCCAAAGCACCAAGCAATTATAATGGCCTGAACACGTCTATCTGGAGAGACATGGGTAAAACCGCGCCTGATGGTTTGAATAGCACCCGTGTGTTGCAGTGTATTTAACAAAAAGATAGCGCCAAATACTATCCACAATACCGACACCGTTATTACCACCCCTTGCAGTATAGAAGCCACAACTCTTACACCTGACATGTCCCATACAAATAGCGCCAGTAAAATAGTAATAATCAATACCACTGGCATCGCACGTTTAGCTGGCCACTGAAGTCCTAAAAGTAAGATGCCAGAGGTGACAATAGGCAGCAAAGCCAACAGTCCTAGTATCGCGATATTCATATGTCTCTCCATTCATGTTGAGTATGTGTCGATGTTTGCTATTTGTATTAATGTTGTAAACGAAGTGTGTAATAGCAAAGGTGAGTCACTGTACTGTGGTGGCTTTTGCTGATATATATATAATTATCACTTAATTGTTTCTTTTTTTGCCATAATGAGAACTCATGGTTAAAGCTGACGATATCTTCCTTTTTGTAAATGTGGTGCAAGAGGGCTCCTTTTCAAAAGTGGCCGATAAACTCGAATTAACTAACTCGGTGGTAAGCAAACGCATCTCAAGATTAGAGAGTGCCCTCAACGTTCAACTCCTATATCGTACTACTAGACGCTTGCATTTAACGGAGGCCGGTAACGCTCTTTATGAAAAAGCGTTGCATGCTAAATCAATCCTCGAAGACGTTCAAAATAACGTTGCTAGCTATGCAAATGAGATAAGAGGGAAACTGAAAATCACGGCCCCTGTAGTGTCTGCTCGCTTGGTTATAAGTAGCGCCATAGCTGAGTTTTGCAAAGTTTATCCGGATGTAGAGGTTGAACTTTCGATTAGCAATCGTTCGGTAGATTTAATTGCAGAAGGATTCGATTTAGCGATTAGAACCGCAAACTTACCTGATTCCTCGCTCATTGCCAGGCGGCTAATTGATTCGCAATGGGTTGTTTGCGCAACGCCGAAATACTTGCAGGAACACGAGCCAATAATCGAGCCAAAAGATCTGCAAAACCACCAGTGCTTAATTTATAAATATGAGGGCGTTGGACCAGAAACATGGAAATTTAACGACGCCGACGGGCCTGCAAATGTGCAAGTTAGAGGTCGATTTTACACCAATAATTTGGACTCGCTGCGTCAAGCAGCATTATCAGACTTTGGTATTGCCTATCTGCCAAGAGCACTTGTGCACGAAGAACTAGTAAGCGGCGATTTGCTAAGCTTATTGGAAAACAAGGTTGCAAAACAGCTAGGAATTTATGCAGTATACCCAGCTAGCAAGCAGCCAGACAAAAAGCTAAAGTGCTTAATAGAGCACCTGAAAGAAGCTTTTAAGGCTAAAAACGAATATTTTTCTTGATAAGTAAGCTAAGTAAAGAGTATTCAGCTAAGTTGTAGCGGCAATCGTGAACTTTGGAAAAATCAGTTCGGTTAACAAAATTTCAACATGTGTAGAACAATAAACAACCGTGGCGATATGCATCAGACACAGCGGTTAAACTGATCAGTAACCTAAGCTAACAAGCACCGATAATACTAAACATACTACGCCAATTTGGCCAATTTTGGTTGATACTTCAACCACTATATCCATGATTTCTCTAGAAGTTTCTTGATGTTTTTGCATTTCATGCCTCCAAAAATTAAGCTTTATTTCATACATCCGTGCATGAATACTACAACGACCATATTAATGATAACTCAAGTGCTGGCAATAGGATTTTGACTGTAAAATAGACAAATGCTTGTCTTCAAAAGGAATTTTTATTTGTTAATTTTTTATGACAATTGGCGCGGAATTTGATTTGTTTTCCGGCAAAGAAGCTCGAATTATAGGAAAAACAAAGCCAGCACTAGGCTGGCGCTGAATCATTAAATAAAGTGAGCGATCAAAAGGTCATTTTAGCCGAGAATTGGAAATAATTTGAGTCAATGCCTTCCATGCCCTCATCGTCAATCGCGTAATTACCCAGCTCTAAGCCAATGTCAAAATCGTCGTTAATGCTCTTAATAATGTTTACACCCCAATGCGAGCGATCTCTGCCAAGAATATCAGTTTCTCCGTTCCCGTAAAACGCAGTCGACCGCATGGTTTGCGTCCAAAAATGGCGGTACGAAACCGCGTAAGCGATGGTACTTTCAACCTCAAGTTCATCAGTATCGGGGTTAATTACAATATCGGGCGACATACCAGCAGCAACATAACGACCAGGGTCACCAAAGCTCACTTGAAAGCGTAAGTCGTCTTTTTCAAAAAACTTTATTTTTGCTGCTAGGTTACCAGCAACCGTAAACTCGTCTAAACCGCCTTGATCCACCTTTCTTACGAGCATACCTGCAGATGCAATACCCCAATCGCCACTGAAGTTATAACGGGCCACAAAATCTGGAATAGACTCATCAGGATCTGCTTCATCGCCTGTAAGACCAACCGCGCTTGCGGGTGTGCCTGTGTCACCATCGCCATTTGTTTCGGGGTTTTCAATCGCAAACTGCCAGTTACCGTAAGTGTATCGAATTTGGGTTTCACGGATAAATACTTCACCCACATGCGGTCCTCCAAAGTCCAGTGCCTCAGGCAGCGCGTGAAGCGGCATGAAGGTGCTCCAGTTTTGCCCTATCATCCAGTTTTTATATTCAATATAGAATAAGCGTACGCGCGGGTTAGATGAATTGCTGATCACCTCATTCCCGCCGCCACCATACATGTCAATTTCAAAGAAACCTGAAACATCACCATGGCTGATTTTGAAGTTTATTCTAGACTCACGCACGTTAAAGCCCGTGTGAGATGTCTCGATTGCCTGGCCCCCTGGAAAATTTGCTACCCAGTAATCTTGGTACGCTATGTCTCCCTCAACATGTCTTACATCAACCTTTGCGTATCCGCCAATAGCGACTTTGGTATCTTTTCCGTCTATGGTGGTATTAAGAATTTCGACCGCATTTACGTTCGCGGATGTGAGCCCTGCAATGATGGCAAAGCTCGCCATTGATTTAGAAAGTGTCGTTTTCATTTGTCGTCCCTAGTGTTGTGTTTTTAACAAACTCATGGCGACGTAATGTAGAGAGCAGAGTAGGTAGATTGAATAGTAAAAAAAGAAAGAGTGTTTTTCCAAAACTCCCATGAGCGTTTAGTATTAACTAAGCCAGTTATGCAAATGAAGTTAAATAAACCATAAGAATCAGTGTGTTAATCATCTTTACAAAGCTGATACATTGTTGACAATTACTTTACTAAAGTATGCTGCTTTACAAATGAGGCGCGACCAAAGTCGCAAGCATTTCGCGCTTGCTAGTAATCGCTAAAGCATTTGGCAATGGCAAATACGCTTAATAGTAGCTAAAAATTAATTGTGGTATAAAACCTTAAAAACAGAGGCTTAATTGAATGGCTAAAGGTACACATCAATACCAAGACGACCCCCGTAATCAATCAATTCTGATTAACATCAACGGCGAGTTATTTCCTCGAGAAGATGCGAAGATATCGGTGTTCGACAGTGGTTTCATTTTAGGGGATGGCGTGTGGGAAGGCATTCGTTTGCACAAGGGCCACTTGGCATTTATCGATATGCACATGCGCAGACTCTACGATGGCGCTAAAGCCTTGGACATGGATATAGGCATAAGCAAACAAGCTCTCATATCGTGCATTTATGAGACCTGTGAGGCCAACCAAATGGAAGACGGCGTGCATATTCGGCTTATGGTAACGCGCGGTATTAAAGCAACGCCCTACCAAGACCCTAGGGTCACCGTTGGCGGTGCTACTATCGTAATTATTGCCGAGCATAAAAAGGCGCTAGGCTTAGCACCGGGTAACGGTGTTAGCTTATTTACCAGCCATGTCAGACGCGGCTACCCAGATGTGCAAGACCCAAAGCTCAACACCCATTCAAAGCTTAACTGTATTTTTGCCTGTATACAGGCCGCCAAAGCACTTGCCGACGAGGCATTGATGTTAGACCCTCACGGCTTTGTTGCAACCTGCAACTCCACCCACTTTTTTATTGTACGAGATGGTGAGGTCTGGACCTCTAGCGGGGATTTTTGTCTTGATGGAATCACTCGGCGCAATGTCAT
>CAYQMI010000093.1:13400-14114 GCA_964418575.1 uncultured Glaciecola sp. | reverse complement strand
GTGCTGGTGAGGCTGATAGATTAAAGTTTGCTTTGTCTAATAACTTCGACTCATTTGAAAAACTTCCAGAGGATACAAAAGACTTATATTTTAATCTGCAAAAAACGAATGAGCAGTTGGAAATACAAATAGCTAATCAACGGTTATTAGCAAACGAGCAAAAGCAATCACAGCAACAGCTTGTTAGGTTAAATGACCAACTATCTGGCGCAGATCTTATTGAAAAGCAAAACCAAGATCGTATTGCACTAATCGAGAACCTAACGCTAACCGAAGAGCAGATTAAAGCTGAAGGATATAACTCGTTACTAGAATTGCAGGAAGATTATATTGCACGCTCTAACGCTTTATTAACCCAGCAAACCAACGAACAGGCAGAAAATCAAGCGGCAGCATTTGCGAGAGTTTCTAGAAGTATGCAAGTCAGCATATTGGGCAACGCCGGAGCATTAGCCGGAACAGTTGCAGCGATGGCGGAAGAAGGGAGCGCAGCACAAAAAGCAGCGTTTTTGACTCAGCAAGCGCTTGCAGTGGCCACAACAATAATGAATGCTGAATTGGCAGCGACAACTGCATTAGCACCCCCGCCTTATGGTTTAGGCCCGGTTATTGGACTTCCCTACTCTAATGTAGTTAGGGGTTTGGGTTACGCATCAGCCGCTCTGATTGGCGCTCAAACTGTCGCAAGCTTTGACGGCGGCGGTTATACAGGTG
>CAYQMI010000093.1:10694-13390 GCA_964418575.1 uncultured Glaciecola sp. | reverse complement strand
ATGATACACCCGCAAGAATATATCACTGATTTTACTAAAGGACAGTTAGCGCCCCAAAAAAGCACTGGCGATACTAATGTTCATTTGCACATAGCCAACGGTCAGCCAATTGACAAACGTTGGTGGAATGACAATTACAAAAATATAAGCAATGCCCTAGCGAGGGGGGCGAGACGTTAATAAAAGAGTCACGTTTTATTTTAGTGGTAAGCTTGGTGGTAAGCTGAAATCCTTACTAAATAAAGTTGTTTAAAAACAATCATTTAAACCTCTTATAACTTTCCCGCCAGCTCCACCAAACGTTCAAGGCCAGCAATTATAGCTGGCCTTTTTTGTTGGCTTATTTTTGACTAGCTTAGTTAATTCAAGCCAGTCTCCTTATCGCTCTTATGCAAGTAAGCCTTGATACCATCAAAATATTTCGCAATGTCATCAGCGTCATGATCACACACAAAGCAAGATTCTTGTTGCTGTTCAATCATACTTAACTGTTGCTCAACAAACTCATACTGTTGTTGGCTACATGCCTGAATAGCAATTTGATGCAATGAGGCTAACAGTCGAATAGTAATGGCTACGTGGTCTTTGGCATGCTGCCTTATTTGGTCAAAAGCTGCGCGGCCTATGTCTTTGAAACACAGTGACTTACAGTGAATTCTTACAGTACCCTCGTCATCCTTCTTCTCAACACTCGGAAATTGCCGGTTGGTTAAGTCGCATAACACAGAGCCTAATTTATCAACACATACCATTGCGGTGTAAGGGTCGTTTATTCCAGGAGACAAGGCCCGTAAGGCAATTTCAACGAGTTGATGTACTGCAAATTCAGGGTCTTGTATGGGCGTTCTTTTTGCTCCGAGTACAAAGTGTTTTTCGATATCCACCTCACCAGCATCAAACTTTTCGTTACGTGAGAAGAGCTTTGCGAATACACCGCCTTTATGCACGTAGTTACCTGCCGAAAACAACATTTCTATACGCAAATCGTGCGCGACTAAAAGCTTTAACAAAGAATGGAAATCAATCAATTGAACGTAACCCGACCGAGAAGCACGCAGTGGATGTTTATGTTCATACCCGTCGCTATCCAGTGGCTGAGTTCTCAACTGCGGACGCCACTCGTTGTCTTGGGCATACTGCGGGAAAAACTTATCGATATTGCTTTGTAACTCACTGTATACATCATCTACTACTGAATCTGCTTGAATAGATTTTGCAACGTGATGAATAAAATGAATAAGAAAACCAACGCTTACTAAGGTCATTATAAGCGCCCATAGAAGGGTTATGCCGGGCGTAAAATGATAGTTTTGATTGAGGCTTATGGCACAAAAAACCAATATGCAAAACACAAAGTTTGAGGTGAACATACCTAAAACGACTTGCGTAACCCTATCCATCATAAAGTTACGCATCAGGCGCGGACCAAACTGCGAAGACGCCATGGTTAAACTTACAATAGTGATAGAAAACGCAATTGAGGTCACCGTAATCATTGAACCGGCAATAATACCTAAAAGCGAACGAATGGCCTGTGAGTCAATGGCATATAAAATTGAAAAGTATTTTTTTGCACCCCACATTTCGTTCACATCAATCCAAACCGTAAGTACTACCATAGCAATGGTAAGCAAAATCATAAGGCTTGGTACAAACCAAAAGTTGGCTTTTGCACTTTCTATCAAAGGCGCGAGTTTGAGTTGTTTCATAAAATATTGCTACCACTTTCTGGATCACGAGCGGCTTTAGCTTGCTGCCTTATGTCTTCAGCGTCGCTGCTTAAGTCCTCTTGTTCTTCTTTTTCCTCTAAATCACTATACGCTTTATTTTTTGTATCGGCAGGTAAAACCTCATGCTGTTTTACGCCATCGCTTTTGCCATTATCGTGGTTAAGCGTAATCCCCTGCGGAAAAATAATTTCACGAGCATCATCAGGCATACTAATACCTTGTTTCTCAAATTCTCGCATAATTGTCCGCATCAGAAATGATGATACCTTCAGCAAGCTATGGCGATGAGTATTAATCCAAAAATACACTTTTAAATTTACTGTCGATGATGCCAAAACATCAACCAGAACCTGTGGCTCCGGATCACTTAATACCGCTTCGGTTTTCTCCAGCACCTTCATAGCCGAGCGCTGTGCCTTAACGATGCTCGAATCATAACCAATCCCAATAACAAAATTTCCACGTGTTTTAGGGTTGGCGGTAAGATTGCGAATCACGTTTTTATACACAGTCGAGTTTGGAATTTGAATATGATTGCCGTCAAAGTCTACCAATGTTGTTGCGCGCGCTGTAACCTGCTTAACCACACCTAAGCGCCCTTCCACTTCAATTACATCATCAATTTTAAAAGGTTTTTGTACACTCAGTAATAAGCTAGATATAAAGTTCTCAGCAATGTCTCTGAAGGCAAAACCGATAATTAAACCAACAACACCTGTCCCCGACAAAATAGCGACAGCAAAGTCACTTAATCCCGCGAAACGTAAAAACAGATACAGTCCAAACAACACAATTAATATATGGAATAAACGTCTTGATACCACTTGGATTAATTGGCTAGCGCTGAGCACTTTAATAGGTCTAACTAGTAATTCTGATAGTGGACGAGCTACAAGTAATACAGCTAAAAATACGCCAATGGCGATGGCCAGCATAGGCAGACTGTCTGTAAAGTTTTGCCAGTAA
>CAYQMI010000093.1:0-10594 GCA_964418575.1 uncultured Glaciecola sp. | reverse complement strand
TATGTACAAGCGTCATTAGTAAGAAAAGGCAAAGACATTGAAAAAGCTACACGGTAGAGGTATTGCTAAACTAGTGGTATTTTGCGGAAGCATCTCTGTAATTAGGAGCTACTTAGCCGCGTACTTATCTACCTCATTGAGTTGAAACCATAGCTCTGGATCATCAAACGGAACGTTATCGGGTAGGAATGGGTTTTCAATTTCAATGATGTGTCGATTTGCCATTTCAATCTGACGAATATAGTCAGCATAAAAACCATAAAACAGCGTATTAAAACGCCCGCTGCGATTCAACTGATTGATTCCAGCTGTTATGCGAGCAGCCAACTCTGTGTTTTCTTTCGACACGTAAAAGAAATCCACCTGTGGGTATCGCAGTGCAAGGTTTCGCTCAATAATTATATCTGGGTGGCTACCTTGGCGCAAAATGGTCTCGTCAAAAGCCTCATAAACACTCCTGGAAAGAAAATCAAAACGTTGATAATTAAGCATCTCGAATAAAGATTCATAATGAGGACTGGTTATTACGTGAGAGAAATTATGTTCCATAACGGGCAAGTCGCCCCACTGACTGCCAAAACCAGCGGCAAAACGATTTAAATCCTTTAAGTCTTTTACATCTTCAAACTCACTAGAGTTATCTTGGTGTATTAAGAGCACGCGCCAACCTAATAGACCTTTTCGAATAGGATAAGGAATGGCTAAGAGCGTGTCATTTGTATGTTCGCTGGCTGGAAGCCACGCTATATCTAACTGACCATCTTGAGACTGCAACCATGCAACTTGACGCTTTTGACTGATACCACCAATATCTTTCAATTCGCATTCGCCAAACTGTTCAGCTGTTACTTTCAATATTTCATTAAGTAGCTGTTTTGGATATTCTTGCCGCGCATCAATATTATTCTGCTTGCCAGGATGACGTATTTCACAGCTTTGAGAAGGCCCAGAAACAACCAGCAATAAGGTAAAACATAGTATATAAAAACGCATGCTATCCCTGCCTATTTATTTACAATTTCTTTATTCAACAAATATTGATTTTCAAAGTCAACCAAGTCTAAAGGTTTGCTAAAATAAAAACCTTGTAACAAAAGCTCCCCATTCAACATTAACCATTCAACTTGATCTTGCGTCTCTACACCCTCTGCAACTGTCACCAAACCGAGATTACGCGAAAGTTGAATAATGGAACGCACTAAGTTTTCATCTTGTTTATCTACCAGAATATCATTCACAAAAGAACGGTCGATTTTAAGCTTATCGACGGGTAAATCTTTTAAATGACTTAAAGAGCTAAACCCAGTACCAAAATCATCTAGCGAGAAGTTAATCCTCATCTTTTTAAGTTGAATGATTTTTTCAATGGTGTCGGCCATGTTGTTTAACGCAACACTTTCGGTGATTTCAAACTCCAAAGCATCACCCGCAACACCATGCTTATTCAAAACTCTCGAGACGGTATCAATAAAGTCGTGTTTAGCTAACTGTTTTGCACTGATATTTACCGCAATTTTAAAGCCTTTAGGCAGAATGCCGCGTTCGTTCGATTCCGCAATATAACGGCAGACTGAATTTAAAATACGCTCACCCACGTCCACAATTAAGGAGCTGTCTTCTAAAAACGGAATAAATTCGGCAGGGCTAATTGTTTTACCGTCTTTTTTCCAGCGCATAAGTGCTTCTGCACTTTTAATTTGGTGAGTCTCTGAGTCCACTATCGGTTGCAACACAAAGTAAAACTCATCCCTAAACATTGCCTTCATGATGTCACGTTCTAGCTTCAACAGCTCAGCCGCCTGTGTTGCCATTTCATTCTTAAATAGCGTGACCTTGTTACGCCCAGTTCGTTTTGATTCATACATCGCGGTATCGGCAAACTGCAAAATCTCATCTGCTGTTGCCTGGCCTTTTTTAAACACTATCACACCAATACTGGCAGTAAGTGCATAGCTATGTAGGCCTATGTCAATTTCTTTATTAATACATGCCCGTAATCGTTCACCTAATACTTCGGCACCGCTTGTTGCGGTTTTCAAATTGTCGGATACATTTTCCTCTATGCACAAAAATTCGTCTGCACCGAGTCTCGCCGTTAAATCGGAGAATGAAAACTCTTTTTGCAGCCTGCGCGCCAACTTAACAATCAACTGGTCACCAACACTGTGACTTAAGGTATCGTTTATACGTTTAAATTGGTCTAAATCGGCAATGGCAGCAATGCCATACATGCCCTTCTCACTCTCATTAACGCGATTAAGTACCTCATACACTTTATTTCGGTTTGGCAAAGACGTCAGGGTATCGTAATAAGCAAGTGACTCTATTTTTTCTTCCGCTTTTACTCTTTTTGTAACATCCGACGCAGTTGCTAATATGCTATGGCCTTCGGGGGTTTTAAACTTAACGAGGGTCATCTCCATGAAGCACTTTACGTTACTCGCGTTATGCATCGGTACAATATGATTTACCTGACGCTTGTTAGAGGCAACAAAATCTCGGATCACTTGAAGTAAATCTGGGTCTACGGGTTGTATAACATCCTCAGCGCTGCGCCCTTTTAACTCGTATATTGAATAACCATAAAAAGATGCCGTTGCTTTGTTCGCAAATACAAAGTCCAAGTTGTTATCAATGGAGTAAATCAATGCTGGTGCGGTATCAAGAATTAACCTGAAGCGTTGCGAGCGCTCAGTAAGTAGCACCTGACCAGAAAATATTCTCGACAGCATGTCATTCGCAGCATTCACAATAAGGCTAAACTCATTGCGTTCATGGCCCACTAAATGACTGATGTTCTGGGTAGCAATTGACTTTGTATTAACACGTTGAAAGCGTCGTGAAAGTTTTATTAAGGGCCCGGCTAATGTGAGGTGATAAAGAATGCTCAAAGCTAAGGTGAGCAGAAAATATCCAGCGACCGTGATAGCAAAAGCGCGAATTGCTCTGTCATAAACGCCCGATAATGCAATATGATTGTCGATTATAAGTACCATTTCACCGTAAATTTCTGGCCGTTCGTCATCTTCAGCTTTGCCAATCAACAAAACTGAATCACGAGTGAAGTTCTCAACGACGAGTGAAAGTATAGGATTGTAAGAGGTGTTAATTGCAACGTTATCGTCTATTTGCTGGCGAGAAAAATCAGCCATCACATTGCCTTGATCATCGATGATAGAAACATAGCTGAAAAAGTCAAAATACGATAAACCATCAATTACTTGCATGGCTAAAGGTTCATCAAGTAGATACACCGCATTACTTGCGGATCCGCTCGCTGACGTGACAATAGAATTAATGGTTTCTTTTACTTCTACCTGACGCTCTCTAAAGTCAAACACGGTTTGCAGCAGTGCCATAACCAAACCGAGGCAAATAAGGAGTATAAGGCTCCTTACTGCGAGTGTGAAAGATAGTCTACGATTTAGTTTCATAAAACCTAATATACATTTTGATAACAATCATATTATTGATGTATGCCTTTTTAAGCAAGCATTTACGCCAACTCCGCCTGAATCCTCTACTTACGTATGAGATCTGTACCGATTACGTCCGCAAGTCGAAAATGATTAGCAGTTAGTTGAACTTATTGTATCATTAGACCTATAAATGAATGTAAAACCAATATAAAAGCGAGTATTAATGTCTTCTAACTCAAAAGATACCGACTTTGCGCCAATTAACGTAGACGTAAGCGATCGCATTCCTGTTAGCAGCAAAAAGTCTCCGGCTCCGAAACAAAGCGGTTCTGGCACAGGAGCTCCTAAGGGCCTGTTAGTTGTTGCGTTGTTAATTGCACTTGGCGCAAGCGGCGGTTGTGCGTATTTATATAGTGAATTACAAAAAAGCCAAGAAACCATCGTTGCCAACCAGAATCGTCTACAGTCGCTAGAGAACCGACTGTCTGCCACCGGCGAAGAAATGGGTAACTCTACCGTAGCCTTGCAGGTCAAAGTGAGTGAACTAACTGAAAAGTCTGACGAACTATGGGATCAAATGGATAAGCTATGGGCATCAGCATGGCGCAGAAACCAGGAAGAAATAAAGTCAGTAAATAGCGATGTTGTTGCGCTGCAGTCTAAATTAACTAGCTCTGTAAGTGATGTAACGAAAAAGGTGAATGACGCGCAAAGCGGCAATCAGCAGCTGATGTCACGTATCGATAGTTTAAATAGCAAAATCACCGAGCAAGCTAATAACCTTCTTGCTGTTAAGGTTGAGTATGAAAGCGTTACCGATGCAAGTTCTACTCAAAATGGTGATATCCGTGATTTGAAAGAAAAGGTTCTGTTGCTTGAAAAACGAAATACCTCCCTATTGCAGAAACTCAATCAAGTAGAGGGGCAAGTAAAAGAGTTGACGGTAAAAACCATCTAAGCACGGTATACCAAAGCAAACTATACCTGAGCACGTGGCACCGCCAGCAAACGGCAGAGCAAAGCATGAATCTTCATTAAGCATGCCCAACTTTTTTCAAATAATTGGCATAAAAAAACCACTCAAATGAGTGGTTTTTTAGTATCTATGCTACAGCTTATCGACGTAGACCTAAGCTAGAGATTAGACCTTGATAGCGCTCTACGTTTTTACCTTTAAGGTAATCAAGTAGTTTACGACGCTGAGAAACCATACGTAGCAAGCCGCGACGTGAATGGTGGTCTTTCTTGTGGTCTTTAAAGTGACCTTGAAGCTTGTTGATATTGTGAGTAAGTAAAGCAACTTGTACTTCAGGTGAACCAGTGTCACCCTCTTTAACGCCATACTTCGCAATGATATCTGCTGTTTCTTGTGTAGTTAGTGACATAATATTCTCCAAATGAGTTAAACGATGGCCCAATCACTAATTCAGTGCCATCAAAAAGAGCGCGTAGTATACTTATACTTACTAAAAATTCAAGCCAAATCGGCTTAAATTACGCTTTTATATTCGCTGATATGTCGTTCGGGTAAACCACCAAACGCTTGGGCTGTAAAGTACCCTCACCAGTACAGTGAACAATCCCTAAAAACAGTCGGTTTGGTCCATATACCCTTATTTGTTGGTCTTTTGTGAAACCTCGATTGATATCGTATTTTACGGCCTGACCCAACTGCAGGTTCTTTGTGTCAATCTCATCTAGCTCTACTTCAGCTAATTTCAGCACTGGGGTATCCATATCAAGCAGCAGCGCGTCCAAAATAGCGTGTTGCTCAGTTGCTTCGTTATCACTATCAACTAAAGATTGATAGTGAGCTACGCTTTGCATGGCATTAGGGAAGTCTGCGACCTTTGTTCGCCTCAACTCTCTCACGTGCGCACCACACCCTAGCACTTGGCCGAGGTCATCGATGATTGTGCGAATATAAGTGCCTTTTGAGCAGTGGATTCTCAAGCGCACTGAGTCTTCGGCAAAATCAATCAACTCATTGCTAAATACTTCGATTTCGCGAGGTTCGCGAGGAATATCAATGCCCTTTCTTGCATAATAATATAAAGGCTGGCCTTCGTGTTTTAAAGCTGAATACATGGACGGCACTTGCTTAATTTTACCTCTAAACTGCTCAAGGGCTTCAGCGAGTTGCTTTGAAGTCACAGAAACTTCGCGTATTTCAACAACACCGCCGTCAGCGTCAGAGGTATCCGTGCGCACACCTAGTTGAGCTTCAACCTCATAGGTTTTATCAGCATCCAGCAAAAACTGCGAGAATTTGGTTGCCTCCCCTAAGCAGACTGGAAGCATGCCGGTTGCGAGTGGATCTAACGCGCCTGTATGCCCGGCTTTCGCCGCGCCATATAAACGCTTAATTTGCTGCACAATCGCATTTGAGGACTCTCCTTGATGCTTATCTACCAACAAGATCCCATTTACAGCTCTACCTTTACGACGTCTTGCCACAGCTGCTAATCTTCCTTGTCGTTCTCATCAACAGAATCACCTTTGTGTTTCGCTTTGTCAGAAGCTATTGCGTCATTGACCAAGGCAGAAATGCGGGCGCCTTCAACAATCGAGGTGTCGCGGAAAAAATGAATTGCAGGCACGTTACGCATACGAATACGCTTACCTAAAATGCCGCGCACAAAACCTTTGGCATCAATGAGCTTTTCTAAGTCTCGTTGGATTTTATCTTCATCAGAGCCATAAAAAGTGATAAATACTTTTGCATGACTCAAATCTCGAGAGACTTCTGCGCCCGACACTGTGATCATGCCCACCTCAGGCTCTCTGTGTTTAAACTCTTGTTGTAATATGCTCGCCACTTCTTTGTGGATTTGCTGAGCGACGCGATCAGTTCGCGAAAATTCTCTAGCCATATAGTTCACCGTTATTAAACTTTGTTACTAGCAATAAAGATAAGGAAAAAAACGGAGGCACGAGGCCTCCGTTTTACTCTTAACATTTGTTCTATAGTTATTATTTACTATAGTTCACGCTTTACTTCGACAACTTCAAATACTTCGATTTGGTCACCGACTTTAACGTCGTTGTAGTTTTTCACGCCAATACCACATTCAATGCCTTTTTTGACTTCTTGAACATCGTCTTTAAAGCGGCGCAGTGATTCTAGTTCACCTTCATAAATTACAACGTTCTCACGAAGTACGCGGATTGGTGCGCTACGCTTAATCACACCTTCTGTCACCATACTACCGGCAATCGCACCAATTTTCGGAGACTTAAACACGTCACGTACTTCGGCAAGGCCAATGATTTGCTGTTTAAACTCTGGCGCAAGCATACCGCTCATTGCTTGTTTTACTTCATCAATTAGTTCATAAATGATGCTGTAGTAACGCAAGTCAATTTCTTCCGCTTCAACCATGCGGCGTGCAGATGCATCAGCACGTACGTTAAAGCCAACAATAATTGCGTTAGATGCAGCAGCAAGAGATGCGTCGGTTTCAGTGATCCCGCCCACACCAGTACCTATGATATTAACTTTCACTTCATCGGTAGACAGCTTAGTTAAGCTTTCAGAAATTGCTTCAATCGAACCTTGAACATCTGCTTTTAACACAACGTTAAGGTCTGATACATCGCCACTTTCCATGTTAGCAAACATGTTTTCAAGCTTCGCTTTTTGCTGTTTCGCAAGCTTCAGCTCACGCTGCTTAGTATGACGTTTCGCCGCTACTTCTCTTGCTTTTCTCTCGTCTGCTACTACAAGTGCATCTTCACCTGCGATTGGCACACCAGATAAACCAAGTACTTCAACCGGAGTAGACGGGCCAGCAAGTGTAATATCTGCGCCGTTCTCATCGCGCATGGCACGAATACGACCGTATTCTTCACCACACAATAAAATGTCGCCAGGCTTGAGTTGCCCTTCTTGAACCAATACTGAAGCAACCGGACCACGACCTTTATCGAGACGCGATTCTATTACAATACCTCTAGCAGCACCTGTACTCGCCGCTTTAAGGTCAAGCACTTCAGCTTGCAAGTTAATGGCTTCAAGTAACTCATCTATGCCCATTCCAGTTTTTGCAGAAACGTGCACAAATTGATGCTCTCCGCCCCACTCTTCTGAAATAACTTCTAACTGAGATAGCTCGGTTTTCACGCGATCTGGGTCGGCAGCTTCTTTATCCATTTTATTTACTGCGACAATAAGAGGCACACCTGCTGCTTTCGCATGTTGAATGGCTTCTTTTGTTTGCGGCATTACGCCATCGTCAGCAGCTACTACCAAAATAACAATATCAGTTGCTGTTGCGCCACGTGCTCGCATTGCTGTAAATGCGGCGTGTCCTGGTGTATCTAAAAACGCAATACGACCGTTTTCGGTTTCAACGCTGTACGCACCGATATGCTGCGTAATACCACCCGCTTCTGAATCTGCCACTTTTGCACGACGAATGTAATCAAGCAGTGATGTTTTACCGTGGTCAACGTGACCCATTATAGTTACCACTGGCGCACGACTGACTTTTTCTTTATCAGAATTATTTGCAATCAATTCATCTTCCATCGCGTTTTCGTTCACGATTTCGTATTTGTGATTCATTTCTTCAATCACAAGAATTGCGGTTTCTTGATCAAGTACTTGATTAATCGTTGCCATCTCACCCATTTTCATCATGGTTTTGATAACTTCTGTACCTTTTACTGCCATGCGGCTAGCTAATTCGCCTACACTAATTGTCTCGCCTAATTTTACCACTCTCTCCACCGGAGTTACGGGCTTTGTAAAGCCCTGTTTCAAATGTTCACCTGCATTTTTCTTAGACTTTTTGCGGCGGCGACTAGTGCGCTCAACCTGCAAGTCTTCTTCGTCTTCCGCTTCTTGTGCGTAGCGATTTGAATGCAAATGTACTTCTTCTGCTTCTTCTTTCTTGCGCTGCTCTTCTTCTTCTTTCCAGCGGCGCTCGTTTTCTTCAGCAAGTTTGCGTGCTTCTTCCGATGCTTTCTTTGCATCTTCTTCTAGCTTGCGCTGTACTTCTTCTTCTTGCTGTTTCTTCAAACGCTCTTCTTCAGCGCGGCTTTCTTCTAAAGCCTTTTTCTCTTCGTCTGTTAATTTAGACTCAGAAGCTTTGCGCTCTTCGGCTTCTTTCTTAGCTTTTTCAGCACGTGCTTGACGCTCAGCTTCTTGGGCTTTTCTTGCCTCTTCCGCTTTCTTCTGCTTCTCTAGCGCGGCTTTTTTCGCTTCTTCCTGCGCTTTTTCTTCAGTTTCGCGTTTAATGCGCGCTTCTTCTTCTCTGCGCTGTGCCTCTTCTTCAGCTAAACGTTTCTCTTCAATGTCGCTACGTTTAACATATGTACGCTTTTTACGAACTTCTACTTTTACCGCTCGTGACTTACCCAAGTTGAGGGTACTGGTCGTTTTGCGTTGCAAAGTCATCTTTTTAGGTGCTTGAGCGCCGGCGCCGCCGTGTTGTTTGCTTAAATGATCGAGCAGCTTTTGTTTCTCTTCTTCAGTGACATTATCTGTCGCCTTTTTTTCAAGGCCTGAATCTTTAAACTGCTGTACTAAGCGGTCAACTGAGGTGCCTATATCACTCGCTAACTTTTCAATGGATACTTCTGCCATAGTGTTACTTACTCCCCTTGACCTTATTCTTCATTAAACCAAACAATGTTGCGGGCTGCCATTATCAATGCGCCTGCTTGCTCTTCGGTCAGTTCTTCGATATCACTTATTTCGTCAGTACCTTGCTCTGCTAAGGCCTCTAAATCGGTGATACCGCGACTCGCTAAAATAAATGCAACGTGTCTGTCTAAACCTTCGAGGTCTAATAGTTCTTGTTTTGGCTCAAAAGCTTCTAACGATTCTTCATTTGCCAATGCTTGTGTGGTTAGCGCTGCTTTTGCTCTGCCGCGAAGCTCTTCAACGATGTCTTCGTCTAAACCATCAATTTCTAATAGCTCAGATGCTGGTACATAGGCTACTTCTTCAATCGTTGTGAAACCCTCTTCAACGAGTACTAAAGCAAAATCTTCATCAATTTCTAAGTATTTAGTAAATAGCTCTAATACTTTTTCATTTTCTGCCTGATGCTTAGTATTCATATCATCAACGGTCATCACGTTTAATTCCCAGCCCGTTAATTGACCAGCTAACCTTACGTTTTGTCCATTGCGTCCAATTGCTTGCGCCAAATTGTCGCTTTCAACCGCTACGTCCATAGTGCGAGTGTCTTCATCTACAATAATCGAAGCAACTTCAGCTGGTGACATTGCGTTGATTACATATTGAGCTGGATTCTCATCCCATAATACGATGTCAACACGCTCACCACCTAGCTCGCTAGACACAGCCTGTACTCTAGAGCCTCGCATGCCAACGCAAGCTCCAACAGGGTCAAGACGCTTATCATTAGTTTTCACTGCAATTTTAGCACGAGCACCTGGATCGCGAGCCGCCGCTTTAATTTCCAAAGTTTCTTCAGCAATTTCTGGCACTTCCAGTCTAAATAACTCTACGAGCATATCTGGATGTGTGCGGCTAATAAACAACTGCGCTCCACGTGCCTCTGGCTTGATTACATAAAGCAAACCACGCACTCGGTCGCCTGGGCGAAACGTTTCGCGCGGCAGCATGTCGTCTCTGAAGATAACGCCTTCTGCGTTGTTACCTAAATCAACAATAACATTGTCGCGGTTTACTTTCTTAACCGTACCGGTTACCAGCTCGCCAACTTTGTCTTCGTATTCTGCAATCATTTGCGCGCGCTCAGCTTCTCGTACTTTTTGTACGATAACTTGCTTGGCTGTCTGCGTGGTAATACGGTCGAATGCGATTGAATCTATTTGATCTTCAACGTAGTCACCGAGTTGAATCTCAGGTTCGTCCACTTGCGCCGCTGATAAAGTAATTTCTGCATATGGATTTTCTTGCTCTTGGTCATCTTCTATGACCAACCATCTGCGAAATGTATCAAAATCACCGGTTTCTCTGTCAATAGATACCCTAACTTCAATATCACCATGGTTTTTCTTTTTGGTTGCACTGGCTAATGCGAATTCAAGGGCTTCAAATATTTTCTCTCTCGGCACTTGTTTTTCGTTAGAAACCGCTTCTGCAACTAATAATATTTCTTTGCTCATATTTTCTTATTTGCTCGCGTTAAGGCAAGCATCCCCATATTAATCAAAATTAGGCACTAAATTCGCTT
>CAYQMI010000092.1:0-14234 GCA_964418575.1 uncultured Glaciecola sp. | reverse complement strand
ATGAGGTTTTTAACCTGCGGTAGCGTTGACGATGGTAAAAGCACCTTGATTGGACGCCTTCTGCATGATTCGAAAATGATTTATGAAGATCAATTAGCAGCAATTACCAAAGACAGTAAAAAAGTAGGCACAACCGGCGAAAAAGTAGATTTAGCTTTGCTAGTTGATGGTTTGCAGTCTGAACGAGAGCAAGGCATTACCATCGACGTTGCTTATCGCTACTTCAGTACCGATAAGCGCAAGTTCATTATCGCCGACACGCCAGGGCACGAGCAGTACACCCGCAACATGGTGACAGGCGCATCAACATGTGACTTAGCCATTATACTCATTGATGCCCGTGCAGGCGTGAAAACACAAACTAAACGTCACTCGTTTTTGGTCTCGCTGCTGGGTATCAAGAATGTCATAGTTGCGGTCAATAAGATGGACTTGATGGATTACAGCGAAGAAGTATATGAGTCAATCAAAAAAGATTACTTAGCATTTTCAGAGCAGCTTACGATCCCCGACATTCGTTTTGTTCCTATCTCAGCGCTTGATGGCGACAACGTGGTAAACCGCTCTGAGCACACACCTTGGTTTGAAGGTGAAGTGCTAATGGAACTGCTTGAGAACATTGTTATCACGCCGCAAAGCAATGAAGATTTTAGATTCCCAGTGCAATATGTGAATCGTCCTAACCTAAACTTTAGAGGTTTTGCAGGCACGATTGTGTCGGGCGATATCGCTAAAGGCGAAGAAATTACGGTACTGCCTTCTGGAAAAACATCAAAAATCAAGTCGATTACCACCTTTGATGGCGACTTAGAGAACAGCGCCGCACCTAATGCGGTAACGCTCACCTTAGAAGATGAAATTGATATCTCTCGTGGGGATATGATTGTAAAAGCCGGCAGCTTGCCGCTGCACGGCAACAAGTACAAAACCCATATGGTATGGATGTCGGAAGATGCGATGATACCTAACAAGCAATACAGCTTTAAATTTGCCACTAAACTGGTGACTGGAAGTGTTGCTGCTATTGAACACAAAATCGATGTTAACACTTTGGAAGAAAGCGAAGCACTGCACCTTAACTTAAATGAGATTGGCGTAGTGGATATCCGCTTAACACAAGCAGTTGCTTGCGATGCTTACACAGAGAATCGTGCGACAGGCGCATTCATCGTTATAGACAGGCTAAGCAACGGTACAGTTGGTGCCGGCATGGTGATTAGTGAAAATACCGATAGTGCCGACCAAGGCAAGTATTCTGAGTTTGAATTAGAGTTTAATGCATTGGTTCGCAAACACTTCCCACACTGGGGTGCTGCAGACCTTACTCAATTATAGGCTATCAAGTTCAAGCTTGAATAGGTCTTACATAAAAGCGCATGATAAGCATCAAGGCATCATGCGCTTTTTTATTCTATCTCATAGCCATTTGTGCAAACGAAGCGCTAGACTATTGTTTGAATAGGTCTTAGTCTACGTAGCAAATAATAAAATAGTGCCGATATGTTTGTTGAACCCATCTTTGCAAGTCAATTAATAGTGGTTGCGATATTTTTCGCCACTATTGCCCTACTCATTTTCACCAACAAACGTCCCTCAGGCATTTTTGCGCTGTGCATCCTTGCCTTAATTTTGTCGCAACAAATTAGTTTTGAGCGCGTGCTCGATAACGCCACTAACACGGGCTTAATCACGCTAGTGTTACTCTTAATCGTAAGCCATTCTATTGATAAAACCGCTTTCATAAAACGCTTGGGGCGGGCAATTGTCACAAAGTCGTACAAGCGCAGCTTTTTAAAAATGTTCGCGGTTACTTTTAGCTCCTCTGCTTTACTCAACAATACTGCGGTAGTGGCCAGTTTAATTGGGCCAATCAAGCAAAATACGATGCACGCTCCCTCTAAACTGCTGATTCCGCTCTCATATGCGGCGATCCTTGGCGGTACCGTTACTTTAGTGGGAACCTCTACCAACCTTATTGTAGACAGCTTTTTGCGCGAACATGGCCACCCTGGCTTTGCCTTTTTTGACTTCACCTTATTTGGTTTGAGTGCTGGAATTTTGTGCGGCGTGTTACTGTTTTTAATGACCCCTTTGCTGCCTGAAGTAAAAT
Source organism: uncultured Glaciecola sp. (assembly GCA_964418575.1). Taxonomy (GTDB): domain Bacteria; phylum Pseudomonadota; class Gammaproteobacteria; order Enterobacterales; family Alteromonadaceae; genus Glaciecola. Next base: position 12,124 of record CAYQMI010000092.1, on the reverse strand, counting down.
CCGCTAGCGCCCAATACAATAGCTATTTGCTTGAGGCCGATGTAGAAGCAGAATCGGAATTAATCGGTAAATCGGTTGAACAAAACCATTTGCGTAACCTGCCAGAGCTGTTTTTAATTGAAGTAGTACGACGCAACAGGGTGATATCCCCTGTATCGCCGAACTTTGTGATTCAAGAAAATGACAAACTAATATTTACTGGCAATGTAAAAAAGTTAGATAACATAGAGCACATTAAAGGTCTTACCATGTTTGCAGAAGCCGATGGCTTGCTAAGCGACAACCTAACCGAAGTCATCGTCTCTAACCGCGCGCCTATTATTAATAAAACGCTTAAACAAGTGGGTTTTAGGGCTTTATTCGACGCAGCGGTTGTGGCTATACGTCGGGACGGTGAATCTATTTCTGGCAAAATTGGAGAGCTCAAATTACAGGCCGGGGATTTCTTACTGCTCGCTACGGGTAATGACTTTCAGCGCAGAGATAACATCAGCAAAAACTTCTTTGTTGTGTCGGAGCAAAAACTGGCGCGCAAGCTTCTGCCTTGGCAGGAGTATTTCGCGCTTGCTGGCTTTATTGGCACCATTGCCTTGGCTGCATTTTCAATCGTACCTTTGGCGGTTGGTTTATTGTTTTTCGCCGCATCTCTCATTGCTGCCAACATATCGTCAATGTCGGATATCAAACGAAACCTTCCTCTGAATTTAATAATTGTGATTGTGGGCGCGCTATCTTTGGCCACAGCGCTTGAAGACTCTGGCGTTATTGATGCAATTACCTCAGTTGTTGGGCCAAGCTTGCAGAGCATGCCGCCAATTTATGCGCTGGTTTGCATTTACGTTATGACGGTATTACTCACAGAGTTTGTCACCAATAACGCAGCGGCTGCGCTTATGTTCCCCTTTGCGTACGGGCTAGTGGTTGCCATGAGCTTACCCATAATGCCCTTTGCATTAGCTGTAGCATTTGCCGCCAGCGCAAGCTTTATTTCACCTTATGGCTACCAAACGAACCTATTGGTGTTCAGCGCTTCTGAATATAAGTTTAGTCATTTTGTGAGAATGGGTCTGCCTGTCTCTATTTTATATGGCAGTATTGTACTAACCCTGCTAAACATGGTTTATTTTTAAGCGTTTATAAAAACGCAACACCCTACAATTTAAGAGAACTACGATGCCAAAAGCGAGTGAAATAAAGAAAAGTGCAGCCATAGAGCACAACGGTAAAGTGTATTTTGTAAAAGACATTGCCAAACTTACGCCAAGCGGAAGAGCTGGCGCTAGCTTGTACCGTATGCGTTTGTACGAAGTTGCAACCGGAGCAAAGGCCGACGAAAGCTTTAAAGCCGATGAAATCATCAACACGGCTGAATTTAGCAAACGCAAAGTGATGTTTTCTTACGTAGACGGCACTGAATATGTATTTATGGATAACGAAGACTACACGCCATATTCGCTAGATAAAGAAACCATAGCCGAGGAGTTACTCTTTATTACAGAGGAGACAAGCGGTTTGCAGGTTTTGATTGTTGACGATAAGCCAGTAGGCATTGAGTTACCCGCATCGGTAGATTTAGTGATCACCGAAACAGACCCATCAATAAAGGGCTCTTCAGCCACGGCGCGCACCAAACCAGCGCTGCTTTCTACAGGCTTGACAGTGCAAGTACCAGAGTACATTGCTAGCGGAGAAAAAATCAAAGTCAATACCGCAGAAGCCAAATTTACCAGTCGAGCTTAAGCTTATTCTGAGCACTACTAAAGAATAAAGAAGCCTAAAAAACACTCTACACTGAGTGTTTTTTCAACTATTATAGATGAGTATGGAAGGGTAGAACGAAAAGGATTAAGAAAATGGACTTACACCACAGCTCAGGATCAAAACTGCGGCTTAGCGCTTGGGAACAAGAGAAAATATCAAAAACTAAAACCGACCCAAATATTATAGGCTACTCAGTAGTTACCAAACGTGGTGACGAACTTGAATCTAAAGGCTTATGGGAAGATACTGCTCCTATCATGGCCAACTTACTCGACATAGCAGACCAACTTGGCGAGGAGTTAGGCGAAGAAAGAGGATGCCGAATTCTGGTGTCTGAAAGCAACGACTTTGAACTCAGTTCATCTTGCATGGAAAATGCTCACATCATCTCATTAAAGCGCAAAGGGCGTTCTGCAATTGGAGGCCTGGCAAATGAAGATTAGTCAGATACTCGATAAGATTTGTGAACAAAACGATGCCATTCACGGCGCGTTAGTGCGTTCTAACGACCGCTTGTATCATAATTTTAAAGGCCTTTATGAGATGGTAGATGTTGCGAATGTTGCTGACATCGCCGAACAAGCGTTGATGCTAACTCGCAGCCTAGAGGCAGATAATAACGAGTTTAATTCAGTTTTTTTTGAATACGATGACCACAGTTTACTGGTAAAAGAAATTGACGCTGGGCTTTTCATTTTGTTAACCGCACCAATGGAGCGGGCAGTATATAAAAAGACGCGAGTTGGCGTTAACTTGTTTATTAAAAAGCTATGTAAAGCGCTTGAACAAAGTACTCAAGAAGAAGCGAGTGACGACGCGAAAATAGAACCTATTATCGCCACACGCAGCGAAGTCGAGCTTAAAGCGGTGGAGAATCAAGCAACTGATAATAAAACTATTGAAGAGCCGCCGCGCAAGAAACGCTTCTACCGTGGGCAGTTTTATTAAGAAAAGGGGGGGAAGAAAAGGGGGTGAAAAAGGGGTAAAAAAAGGGGTCAGTGTAACTTAAATTTAAGTTACACTGACCCCTTTTTTTACCCCTTTTTCACCCCCTTTTTTTCGTTATTTCAAACCGAATAAAAACCGCAAAATATGAATTCGCCTAATAACTTCAAAAGCCAAGAAGCTGCTTATTATAGTCAGGCTCAAAATGCTGAGCGCTTCAATCCACTCAGGTAAGTTAAGCGCCGCAATATTTGCCGCAAAAACGATGATAAGGCTTTGATGCAGAATATACCAAGGTAACACGGCCTGATTTGCGTAACGCAATAGGGTCGATGACTTGTTAAGGTACTTGCCAGCATAGCCAGTAAGCCCAAGAATCCATGACCATACATTGGCTGTTACCACAGCACCATAAGCAAACTGAACCCAAAGATGCTCACGAAAGGCCTCAGCCATAAATGGGAAGGCACCGTTTCTGTCTAAAGCAATCAAGGAGTATGTGAGCAAAGCACTTAAAATAAAAACGCGTCGCTTTTGAATTACCCCGTTCCAAATATCTATTCTGTTTGCAAACGCAAAGCCCGCAAACATCACTAGTAAATATTTAGCATGGCTCCACCAGTCATCAAGCAAACCGTGAGTGGTAGGGAAGTTAGGACGGATGAACACCCATAAATTCAATAAAGTGAACGCAAATAAGAAAGCTAATAGCAGTGGATGCATAGCGTTAAACAAATTGCTTTTCACGCACCTACGCACAAGAGGACGCAAAAGCAGGAAAACCATGGTGTAGACAAACAAATAAATTAAATACCAGAGATGATTCCAAGTCCACAACCCCAAAATAGGCGATTGTTTTTCAGGCGCAACATCGCTATCCCACTTCATATACTCAATAAAAAAACTAGCATAGCCTCCAGAATACTGACCACTAGCAACAAGTTCATAATAAAGTTGAGGAGGCACAATAACCGCCATACCAAAGACCAAAGGCACAAACAAACGTTTAAAGCGGAGGTAGAACAAACTACCACTGGTATATTTATTGTCTATTAGCGCTAGCGTTATGCCTGAGATAAAAAATAACAAGCACATTCGCCATAAATTACTCATTACCATAATGTTTTGTAGCCAAACACTTTGATGATCGCTTTTAATATGCCAAGACCAATCGGCCACATAGTACATTCCCAAGTGGTACAGAATCAGCAGTAGTAGCGCTAAATTTCTTAAGCTGTCAACATCGTGTCGTCTTGTGTTAGTACTCGTTTTTTCAATTTCCATTTGCCTGTCTCACCAAGGTAAGCTAATAATCATTGGCGCTAGCTTGAGCAATTAGCACGTGGTTTAATAGCTGAAAAGGACAACAGGACCGTTGTTGGTGATAAGTGGTGGAATACTGGGATGAGTAAACTAAGTCATAGACTATTTGAACGCTTTGATAAACGCCCAAGTGTTTATATTATCTGCGCTTTAGTTGTTTATTGGTTTATAAACAACACTATCAACGCCACCTCAGTATGGATGGAAGCAAATCGCAATGGTGCTACTCCAGATATGAGTCTGTGGGAGCCTTTCGCTTGGGAATATACGAGCTTACTTAGTAATGTTTTGTTATTGCCACTGCTCATTTGGTGGTTCAATAAATTGCCTTTTAGCCTCTCTCACCTTTTACGTTTTGCTTTTTTAACCTTTCTCGCGACCGTTGTTTATTCTGCGCTTCATGTGGGTATTATGGTTACCTTACGAGAGTTAATTTATTCAGTCATGGGCGGTAACTATGACTTCGGTAATGTCTACATTGAGTTTTTCTATGAATATAGAAAAGACGCTTGGGGCTTTATCATTTTTATGGCGATGTACTATATTTACCGATTTATTTACAAACGATTAAAAGGTGAAGCCAGCTTAATACATGAACAATTACAAGATAATAACGATAGCGCAGACTTTAGTCATGAGCCGCAGGCTAACGCCACAGCGCCTGAACACCTTTTGGTAAAAAAGCTAGACAAAGAATTCCTTGTTAAAGTTGCTGATATTGAGTGGCTAGAGGCTGCTGGGAACTACGTGAACTTGCATTGCGGTGGGCGCATTTACCCTCTGCGTTCAACGCTAAGTGGCCTCCTTCCAAATATCGCTGTGCGCGGATTTGCACAAACCCATCGCAGCTTCGGTGTAAATTTGAATAAAATTGAAAGCATATCGTCCCTACCCTCCGGCGATGGCGAAATACACTTGTTAAGCGGTAAAAGCTTAGCGCTTTCGCGGCGCTATAAAGAAAGTTTTAAATCTCGTGTCAGCGTTCAAAAATAAAATATATGACTACAGATAAAAATATCAAAATCAGTATTGACCCTTACCTTAGGTAATACCTCAACATCCTCATTGCTACTTATTAGCACAATATAAAAAGGAGCTTTAGATTAACAATGGCAGCTGAAAAAGAGTATTTAACTGTAAGCCAGCTAAGTGCCTCTTTTGGGGTAAGCGTAAGGACATTGCATCATTACGACAATATTGGCTTGTTGAAAGCCAAACGCGATAGCAATAATGGCTATAGAATATATAGTCCTTATCAAGTCGCCTTATTGCAGCAAATTTTGCAATATCGCAGTATGGGTATGAGTCTAAAACAAATTGAGGCACTTGTGCTTTCTGCAGATTTTGATTTGTATCACGCTCTAAAAGAACACAGACAACATTTGTTAAGTCAAAAAGCGGATTTAAACAAAGTGATAAAGCAGGTGGAGAATACAATGAGCGTATTAAAAGGCGAAGAGAACTTGAGCATCTTGCTCGATAAATTACCCGATGAACAAGTCCATGGTTTTATTGAAACCATTAAACAAGAAGAAGATGGTAATGAGATTATGGAAGCCTATGCAAAAATACCAGAAGGCGACTTCGAAAAAGAAAAGCAAATACTAGACGAATGGACAGAAAGTTATATGAAGGTGACGCACCTTCCGGTTTCAGACCCACAAGTTCAGGAATTAATCAAAGAAGCATATGTCATTATGAATCGCATGTTTTATCGAAGCGAAAAAGCCTTTCAAGGGACAAGCTATTCTATGGTCTTGGAAATTGTAGCGCTTGGAAGAGAAGACGAAGTGACGGTAAATATTTATGAAGCTTACCAAGTCGGCCTTGCCAAACATTACTTTGATGCAATGATATATTTTGCTGAGCATTCCTTAAAAGGAAATGAAGAGAGCTATGTTCACATGCAGTAAATAAAAAAGATAAAAAACGGGACCTGAGTCCCGTTTTTATCTAAAGCTTTGCTGTTACAGCTTACGGCGTCTCACACGAGAAAAGCCAGCTAAGCCAAGCGTGGCTAATGCAAGAAGAGCCAATGCCGACGGTGATGTAACTTCAGTTAGATTGTTGTCGATACTAACGGTAACAGAGCCTACGTTGTCACCGCTGTTTGAATCCCAGTAATATAATGATAAATTGCCCGTTTCAGTTGATACATAATTGAAGCTAGTACCTAACTCGAAAAATTGACCGTTAATCTCACCTACCAATGTGCCATAAGCAAAAGAAAAACCACTCATAGTGTAGTTGCCAAATAGCTGACCTATTTTAGTTCCCGCGCTTTGACCTGATTCATCCGTGCCAGTGGCAAACAAATCTGCTACCAGACCATTCGCATTAGACCAACGAGGAAGCGCACCCGCACTCCATAAGTCGTCTGCAGCAACAAACCCAGAAATAGTTTCGCCAGCGTTGAAGCTAAGGCCAGTGTTAAGTCCATTTCCGCCAGACGAGCTATTTGCACCAGCAAAAACATCAAACTCGATTATCGCAGCATTAGCATGTAAAGCCATCATGCTTAGCCCAACAATTGCGAGAATATTCTTAATTTGTTTTTTCATTTAATACTTCCGTTTTTATAGATTATTCTTCATTAAAGAAATCTTGATTACTTTTATTACTAGCTGTAAATATTGCGAGATATAAACCAGCTAAAGACGAGAAGCTTAAGCAACTATCATACCCAAGCATAAATGCACATTAATTTCAGATAGATAGTCAGTTTTTGAGGGAGTTTATTTGCGTGATTGTAAAGGAATCTGACAGCTCGGCAACGCATCTTTTTTGACCGCGCTTTCGGCGATGGTAATCGCTACTTATCTTTATGTTTTTCTATAATTAAATCTGCGTAGCTTCTCAGTTTGTCTTTTTTACGAAGTTGTTCAAAGGGGTCTTTAACATCATTGGCCGTATCTGCTGTTGACCTGCTGAATTTATCATCACTCGCTTTTTTAGCGACATCTTTATTGCCTGCAACTTTACGCTTCCATGCAAGAATACCTTGTAGCGCGGAGTTTTTCTCTTGCAGCTCTTCGCGTTTTTGTTTTCGCTCATTTACCAAGTGATTAGCCATAAAAAAAAGTGCGATAGCAAGAATCCAAACACACCACTTTATTGCAAAAGACCATCCGACAGAGACGTTTTCGGTACTTTGAGCATAAGCTAAGTAGTCTTGGTGGACTTGACCAGATATAAATATAAATACAATCAGCAGCAACAGACTCACAAGCAAAAACTTGTATTTTCGCCATAAAAAGCCAGATAGCACAATGTTTATCAGTTTGTTCATAAATTAAATATCACCCGGAATTGTGGTCGCATATTGATATTATCGAGTTGCTAGCTCTGTTTGCTTGCCACGCCTAACCAAAAAAGTTCAAACCTAAAACCGCTAAAATAGCAAGTAAGCCTTTTTCTTTAATTGCGGAATAAATGTTACTTTCTTCTTCATGCACAATCACCTCGAGTTCCTCAGGACTAAACTCCTCTGGTTTTTTCTGCATAAGCACTATACGCGTTTTAGCTCTGTCGATTGCTTTGTCGCGGATGGCGCTTTTAATTTTGTTGTTAAGCGTAGAAAAAGGGTTTTTCACTTATACCTCAATATTAAAGATGGTCTTGACTCTGTAGCCTGCTGACTATTCGGTCTTGTAGCGCCAAACCAGTAAAAGCGCTTATGTATACAATATATGTACAAATCTAGAAAAAACAATTGCTGAGTCCGAGACCATTCGATAGCAAACATTAAAAGCCAAAAAACCGCATATTTACCCTCGGTTATAAGATATTCATCTCACACTATTGATAATAGCCCCCAATTTATATAGTATCCGTGCATCAAATAAAGAGACGATTATGACCAACACAAATTTCATTCATCATCATAGCAACACATAACCTTTCAGGTATGTGCTTGGAAGGGTGTATTCTTTCCAAGCCGGCGAATGAAGAAATTTGAAGCCCTCGGAAGGAAACTTTCGGGGGTTTTTACTTTTAAGCCTTTCGAAGCCTACACAAGCAGCTCAAATTAGATGATTGAAACACATAATTAGCAGTATTAATTAAAGGATGAAAAATGAGCGATAACACCAGACTACGCATAGCAATACAAAAATCAGGACGCTTGAGCGACGACAGTATTGCGGTATTAAAAGCCATTGGCATAAAACTACAAATACGCGACCGTTTGTTGATTGCTCACTCTACCAATCAGCCCATCGACCTGCTGCGCGTGCGTGACGACGATATTCCAGGCTTGGTGATGGATGGCGTTGTGGATTTAGGTTTTATTGGCGAAAACGAATTAGAAGAAAAAATGTTAGAGCGTAAAGCAGCAAACAAAAAGCATGCTTTTAAAACGCTTCGTCGTTTAGATTACGGCGGCTGCAGATTGTCTATTGCCACACCTAACGAAATGGCTTACGACTCAGTCAAATCTTTAGAGGGCAAAAAAGTTGCCACAACCTACCCCTTTTTGCTGGAACGCTTTTTTAAAGAACAAGGCGTAAATGCCCAAGCGGTTATGCTAACGGGCTCAGTAGAAGTTGCGCCTAGAGCCGGTGTTGCCGATGCCATTTGTGACTTAGTCTCTACCGGCGCCACATTGGAAGCAAATGGTCTGCGCGAAAAGGACGTTGTGTTTAAATCGAAGGCTGTACTTATTCAAAAAGAAGAAGACTTAAGCGAAGCCAAACAGGCGCTAATTACAAAGCTCCTTCCTCGAATAGATGGCGTAATGCAAGCAAAAGAAAGCAAATACATCATGCTCCACGCACCAAAATCTTACTTAGAGCAAGTAAAGAGCTTATTGCCGGGCGCCGAAAACCCAACGGTTTTACCGCTTTCAGGCCATGATGATCGCGTGGCTATTCACGTGGTTAGCTCAGAAACCCTGTTTTGGGAAACCATGGAAAAACTAAAAGCCCTTGGCTGCAGTTCGATTCTAGTCATGCCAATTGAGAAAATGATGGGGTAGTGCCATGAGTATTGGTGAAATCATTAAATGGTCTGAGCTAAATGAAGCAGAGCAAAAGCAAGCGCTCGCTAGGCCTGCGTTAAAAGACTCAAAGTTGCTGCAAGACACGGTAAGTAAAATCATCCATCAAGTGCTTAGCACAGGTGATGAGGCTGTGCTTGCGCTTACAAAGGAGTTTGACGGGGCTGATTTGCAAAACTTACGCCTGCCTGTTGAACAAATCGTTCAGGCGCAAACTCAAGTGCCGGCGGCAGTTAAATCGGCAATAGACTTAGCCTATACCAATATCAAAACATTCCATGAAGCGCAGTTTCCGCAAGATATTTCAGTTGAAACACAAGCGGGCGTGCTGTGTGAACAAAGACACGTGCCATTAGAAAAAGTGGGGCTTTATATTCCGGGCGGCAGCGCTCCCCTACCCTCAACTGTCTTGATGCTTGGTGTGTCTGCACAGGTAGCGGGTTGTGCCCTTCCTATTTTGTGTACGCCACCTTCGAGCGCTGGCACTGTTGCGCCTGAGATTTTATATGCGGCAAGTAAGTGCGGTATTGAGCATGTATATTTATGCGGCGGGGCACAAGCCATCGCCGCAATGGCTTTTGGTACCGATACCATTCCTAAAGTCGATAAAATTTTTGGACCGGGCAACAGCTTTGTCACCGAAGCAAAGCAACAGGTGAGCCAGCGCGTTGATGGCGCAGCCATAGATATGCCGGCAGGCCCATCTGAAGTGCTGGTATTGGCAGACGAGCACGCCAATCCTGCATTTATTGCATCCGATTTACTATCGCAAGCTGAACACGGGTCAGACTCTCAGGCAGTATTGGTAAGCAATAGTGAAACTCTTATTAAAGCAAGCCAGCAGCAGGTGTTACATCAATTAACTCAGCTCTCGCGCAAGCAAATAGCGCAGCAGTCTATTGCTAACAGCCGTTTTATACTGACCGAATCTATGGACGAAGCAGTAGCGGTAACCAACGCGTATGCAGCAGAGCATCTCATTGTGCAAACTGAGAATGCACGTGAATTATTGAAGAGTTTACGCAATGCAGGCAGCATCTTTTTAGGTGCGTATTCACCTGAATCTGCGGGCGATTATGCAAGCGGCACGAACCATGTATTGCCTACTTATGGATATGCGCGTAACTATTCAAGTTTGGGGTTGCTCGATTTTATGCGTCGTTACACCGTACAAGAATTAAGCGCAAGCGGGCTGCAAAATATTGGACAAGCGATTATCGATTTAGCCAATGCAGAAGGGCTAGATGCGCATAGTCAAGCGGTAGCCTTAAGATTAGAAGAGCTTGCTGGTAAAGCTCAGCAAGACACAGAACAAGCGCTTAATAGCGGAGCAAAGCAATGACCACTTGGTTAGATAATATTACCAACGCTCACGTACGCGAACTCACGCCTTATGAGTCTGCGCGTCGTTTGTTTTCGGCAGACCAAAATAATAGCCAGCAACTATGGCTGAATGCTAATGAAGCACCGCGTGCAGAAAATTATGAAATCGATAGCGCGCTGTTTAATCGCTATCCAGACTGCCAGCCTCAGCAAGTTATAAGCGCTTATGCAGCATATGCAGGTGTGAGCAATAAACAGCTTATTGCAACCCGCGGGGCTGATGAGGGAATAGAGTTAATTATACGCGCCTTTTGCCAACCGGGCGAAAGCAGTATTCTAATCTGCCCGCCTACTTACGGCATGTATGCCATTAGTGCACAAACCTTTAATGCAGGCGTAAAAATTGCGCCATTACAACAAGACTTCAGCCTTGATCTCAACGCCATACGAAGTCACGTGAACGCAGTAAATGTAGTGTTCTTATGCTCACCTAACAATCCAACCGGTACGCGCATTGCTGAAAGCGATATAATTCAGGTGCTTGATATGTGCCGGGATAAAGCCTTAGTTGTGCTAGATGAGGCCTACATTGAATTTGATGCCGGCGCCACTCAAAGTAAGTTGCTAGACCAATACGACAACCTCATCATTTTACGCACACTTTCAAAAGCCTTTGCCCTAGCTGGCATACGCTGCGGCTTTGTTATCAGTAGCCCTGAAATTTGCACCACCTTAATGAAGGTGATTGCACCCTACCCTGTGCCTGCACCTGTTGCTCAAGTTGCGACTAAAGCACTCAGTGCACATGGCATTGAAAAAATGCGTACAAGAGTGACCGACTTACAACTGGGCATTGCGCATATTGTTGAGCGCTTATCTGGTATTGAAGGGCTGACAATTAGCGGCGATACCAAAGCTAATTTTGTATTGTTTAAAAGTGCTGACAACAAAGCGCTCATGCAGTACTTGGTGCAAAACGGCGTTATTATTAGGGACCAAAGTAAACAGCTCAACTTAGATAATTGCCTGCGCATTACCGTGGGAACGGCAGATGAGAATGAAACACTACTCAATTTAGTCGAATCTTTTTTTCAACAGCAAAACACGGCTTTACTAAGGAACGCGTTATGAGTCAACAAGCCATTTTATTTATCGACCGTGACGGTACATTGGTACAAGAGCCACCCGTTGATAAGCAGTTAGATAGCTTAGAAAAGCTAGTATTTGAAAAAAACGTCATACCGGCGCTGCTTAGCTTACAGGCCTTGGGGTTTCGTTTAGTGATGGTTTCAAATCAAGACGGCCTCGGCACTGATAGTTTTCCCCAAGCCGACTTTGATGCACCTCATGATGCCATGATGTCGATGTTTGCGAGTCAAGGTATTCACTTTGACGACGTGCTCATTTGCCCACATTTTGATCATGAAAAATGCAGCTGCCGCAAGCCTAATCTTGGCTTGGTAAAAGATTACCTGCAGCAAGGTCGTGTAGATTTTGCTCGCTCTTATGTCATTGGCGATCGCATCACCGATGTTCAACTAGCCGAGAATATGGGAATTGAAGGCATTCAGTACGACCCCGAAACGCTCAACTGGGATGCGATAGTTAAACAACTCAGCACATCCCCTAGAGTGGCAACCGTGGTGCGTAAAACCTCTGAAACCGATATTTTAGTTGAGGTAAACCTAGACAGTTTAGACAAGTCAGACATTAGCACCGGCATTGGCTTTTTTGACCATATGCTTGACCAAATTGCCACTCACGGCAGCTTTTACT
>CAYQMI010000091.1:0-14282 GCA_964418575.1 uncultured Glaciecola sp. | reverse complement strand
GCACATGGCTACTTACTATCTCAGTTTTTATCCCCGCTAACGAACAAGAGAAACGACAGCTGGGGCGGCACGGCCGAAAAGCGTGCGCAAATTTTATATACAATCATCGAAAAAGTACGCAGCGCTCTTGGCGCTGAGCATATTGTTTCAATTAAAATGAATTCCGCCGATTTTCAGCGTGGTGGCTTTGATATAGACGATGCTATTAACGTAGTAAAACATCTTAATGGCCTGGGTTTAGACTTTATCGAACTCTCAGGTGGTTCTTACGAAGCGCCTGCGATGCAAGGCAAATCAGGCGATCAACGCACGCTTGCAAGAGAAGCTTACTTTTTAGAGTTTGCAGAGCAAATTGGCAAACATGCAACAATGCCTGTAATGACTACCGGCGGCATTAAAACGTTTGCTACTGCAGAGCGGGTGCTCAGCAGTAAGATTGATTTAGTTGGCATCGCCAGTGCTTTAGCGTATGAGCCAAAACTAATTAACAAGTGGCAAACGGAGCCGAGCACAAAAGGTTTTGTACCCCACGTACAATGGAAAGACAAAGCAATGTCAGGCCTTGCCACTATGGCTCTTGTTAAGCGTCAATTGCGCAGACTTGGCGCTGGCAAAGTAGCGACGCAATCATCAAACGCGCTGGTATCGTTGATAATGGACCAAATCAGAATCAAACGTTTAACTAAAAAATACAGACGCTGGATAGGCGTGGATTAGCCCTAACAAAGCAAACACCAGTGGATTATGATTGGACAGACATATTGCAAGGAAGTATTTGGCAGAGCTGTAATTGACATTAAAAAATGCGGCCTCCGTTGCATGCAAACAACGATCAAAAAGGAATCGCTATAATGTCAGCATTCTAAGACAATCCGTCTTAGCTATGCTTCATCATCCTCTCTTTTTGACGCGCCCAATCACGATCTTTAATTGCATCACGTTTATCGTGCTCTTGCTTACCTTTTGCCAACCACATTTCTAATTTCACCCAGCTTGCCTTCCAATACATTGCGGTGGCAACGATGGTCAAGCCCTGACGGTCTAGGCCACCCATTAAATGGTCGATTTCGCGTTGATGAAGCAAAAGCTTGCGCGTTCGCGTAGGGTCGCAAATTACATGGCTAGAGGCTTGATTTAGCGGCGTAATGCTAATGTTAGTAACATAGGCCTCACCATCTTTGATAAACACATAGGCGTCTGTCAGGTTTACTTTGCCCGCTCTGATGGATTTTACTTCCCAACCTTGCAACTGCATGCCGGCCTCAAATTTATCAAGCAAGCTGTATTCAAAGCGTGCCTTCTTATTTAAAGCAATGGTATTGTCTTTTGATTTATTCTTTTTCATGAGGCGCATTATACCTATGTTGCAACATTTGTCTTTATTAGGTTGAAATTGAATAAAATCAAGCCAATAATTGGAATATATTTAGTAGCAGTATTTGGATTCAATGCCTAAAATCAATAAAAGCGCTCTAGTCGCATACAGCGCTGAGCAGATGTATGATTTGGTTAACGACGTAGACTCGTACGACAAGTTTTTGCCTGGTTGCCGGCGCAGCGAAGTTCTCGAACAGCGAGAAAACTTTATGCGCGCTAAAATGCTGCTCAATAAAGCGGGGGTGGAGCAAGAACTTGTTACTGCAAATACGCTAACACCAGGGCGAAGAATTGATATGAAGCTGGCAGACGGGCCTTTTAAATCTCTCGATGGAGGCTGGCGTTTTACGCCTCTGTCTGACACTGCGTGTAAAATAGAATTGGAATTAGAATTTACTTTCACTAGTCGTTTAGTTGAGTTTGCTTTTGGCAAAGTATTTAAAGCTTTAACGAGCAATATGGTGAAGGCTTTTTCTGAACGAGCTAAAAAGGTTTATGGTTAATGCCAGACCAACTATCAATTGAAATCACCTACGGCTTACCAGAGCGACAGTCACTCATCAGTTTGTCGGTCAAGCCCGGTACTACCTGCGAGCAAGCAATAGTTCAGTCTGGCATACTCACGATGTACAGCGATATTGATTTAAATGAAAACAAAGTAGGGGTTTGGAATCGCACCTGTAAGCTGAGCCAAGAGTTACAAGATGGTGATCGCGTCGAAATTTATCGCCCTCTTATTGCCGACCCAAAAGAAATTCGCAAATTAAGGGCGCAAAAAGCAAAAGAGGAAGGGCGAGCAAACAAAATCACGGGCTCAAAACAAAGGCCATCTTCACCCTCAAAAGAATAATAAAATCAATATTTACGGCGTTTCAAGCCTGTTTGCGCAAGTATTTTGGCGGAAATCTCTTCCACAGAATATTTAGTGCTGTTGAGAAAGGGAATTTTCTCTTTCCGATATAAATTTTCTACTTCACGTAGCTCCATTCTGCACTGTTGCATCGACGCGTACTTGCTGTTGGCTCTGCGTTCCGAACGAATAGCCGATAGCCTGTCAGGACTAATCGTTAAACCAAATAGCTTTTGCTGAAAGCGTCGCAGAACGGGCGGAAGTTTCAATATGTCTCCCATATCCTCTTCCGTGAAGGGATAGTTCGCAGCCTTTATGCCATATTGTAGGGCTAAGTATAAACTCGTTGGAGTTTTGCCAGAACGAGACACCCCTACCAAAATGATATCTGCCTCTTGGTAGTCTTTTATGTTTGAGCCATCGTCGTTTGCTAAGGCATAATTGACCGCCTCAATACGAATATCATAGGTTTGTTCATGCATGCTGTGTGTGCGATGTTTCACTGGTTTTGTGGGCACACCAATGACTTTCTCAAGAGGCGCTACAAACTGGTCTAGGAAATTGTAATTAATACCTACCGACTGGCTAATTAATTTATTTACTTCCATGTTTACCATTGTATAAAAAACAAGTGGTCGCTCTCCTGTGTTCTTAAATGATTGTTCAATCTGCAAAAGTACTTCTTTCGCATGTTGTTCGGTTTCAACAAATGGTACGGTAATATGATCGAATTGAATGGGAAACAAAGATAGCAAAGCATGCCCAAATACCTCTGCTGTTATAGCTGTACCGTCAGATATATAAAATGCAGCGCGCACAACATCTCCTTAACATTGGTGTAATTTTATTACGAAAAAAATTAAATTTTACTTTGTTGTAAAACCCAATTTAAAATCATCACGTGCTTAACGCTAGCACTTTTTATTTCTTTTGTAATAGAGAGTGAAATAATTCATTTTCTACTCATGTTTTTTGTAGTTTGCTGGAGGCCACAATAGTGCAGGAATACATTCTTTGGTATCAAGATTTGGGCATGGACGATGTAAGTCGCGTTGGCGGTAAAAACGCATCTTTAGGTGAAATGATATCAAACTTGTCAAACGCAGGTGTTCAAGTCCCCGGAGGCTTCGCCACTACTGCAGACGCGTTCAATGAGTTTTTAATTCAAAGTGGTGTGGAAGCAAAAATACATGAAATTTTAGATGTGTTAGATGTTGACGATGTCAATGCGCTTGCCAAAGCGGGTGAACAAATAAGGCAGTGGATTTTAGATACGCCTTTTCAAGCCGAGCTAGAATCGGAAATCAAAAACGCATTCGAGAAGTTATGTGCCGATGCCGGTGATGAAGCTTCATTTGCAGTTCGTTCTTCAGCCACTGCCGAAGATATGCCAGATGCATCGTTTGCCGGACAACAAGAAACCTTTTTAAATGTGAAAGGCTATGAATCTGTTTTAGTGGCAATAAAGCATGTATTTGCGTCTTTGTTTAACGATAGAGCAATTTCTTATCGCGTGCACCAAGGTTACGACCATAAAGGCGTAGCGCTCTCTGCTGGTATACAACGCATGGTTCGAAGTGACGTCGCAGCATCGGGTGTAATGTTCACCATAGATACTGAATCAGGCTTTGAAGACGTTGTATTTATTACCAGCTCCTATGGCTTAGGCGAGATGGTAGTACAAGGTGCGGTTAACCCCGACGAATTTTACGTTCACAAACCTACATTAAAAGCCGAAAAGCCAGCCGTTTTACGTCGCAATCTTGGCAGTAAAATGACCAAGATGATCTACTCATCTGATTTAGAGCATGGCAAGCAGGTGGAAATCGTTGATATTCCTGAAACTGATTCAAAGACCTTCTCAATAAACGACGAAGAGGTGATGGAGCTAGCCAAACAAGCCATCATTATTGAGCAGCACTATAAACGCCCTATGGACATTGAGTGGGCAAAAGATGGTCTTGATGGCAAGCTATACATAGTACAAGCCAGACCGGAAACCGTACGCAGTCGAGAAGATATGCAGGTTATTGAACGTTTTCAGTTGAAAGATAGTGCACAATTGGTATGTGAAGGACGAGCTATTGGGCACAAAATAGGTGCCGGTAAAGCTAAGGTTTTAGGCTCAATCAACGAGATGGATAAAATTGAGCAGGGTGATGTGTTAGTGACTGACATGACCGATCCTGATTGGGAGCCGATCATGAAAAAGGCCTCTGCCATTGTTACTAATCGCGGCGGCCGCACATGCCATGCTGCAATTATTGCGCGTGAAATGGGAATTCCTGCTGTAGTTGGCTGTGGAAATGCGACGGATAGCATTGGGACAGGCGACGAAGTAACTGTATCTTGTGCGGAAGGTGACACAGGCTATATTTATAACAAAGTTCTTGATTACGATGTGACGACATCGCGCATTGATGCCATG
The DNA here is from genome assembly GCA_964418575.1 of uncultured Glaciecola sp. Taxonomy (GTDB): domain Bacteria; phylum Pseudomonadota; class Gammaproteobacteria; order Enterobacterales; family Alteromonadaceae; genus Glaciecola. Next base: position 9,627 of record CAYQMI010000091.1, on the reverse strand, counting down.
CCAGACTTGCCTCTTAAAGTAATGATGAATGTGGGGAACCCAGACCGAGCTTTCGATTTTGCTCGCTTACCTCACGAAGGTGTTGGCTTAGCTCGTTTAGAATTTATTATTAATCGCATGATAGGTGTTCATCCTAAAGCACTGCTGAATTTCGATGAACAGCCGGATGATCTAAAAGATGAGATTACTGACATCATCTCGGGCTATGACTCACCTGTAGAGTTTTATATCGAGAAATTAGTAGAAGGGATTGCGAGCATCGGCGCTGCATTTTCACCGAAAAAAGTGATTGTGCGGATGTCTGACTTTAAATCTAACGAGTATTTTAACTTGGTTGGCGGTCACCAGTATGAGCCTCATGAAGAAAACCCAATGCTTGGCTTCAGAGGCGCTAGCCGTTATATCTCAGAAGACTTTAGAGATTGTTTTGCGCTTGAGTGCGAGGCTATCAAACGCGTTCGCAACAAAATGGGGCTTACAAACGTTGAAATCATGATCCCCTTCATCAGAACGGTGGAAGAAGGCAAGCAAGTCATCGAACTCTTACGTGAAGAGGGTCTAGTACAGGGAGAAAACGGTTTACGCGTTATCATGATGTGCGAGCTACCCTCTAATGCCTTGTTAGCTGACCAGTTCTTGGATATTTTCGACGGCTTTTCAATCGGTTCAAATGATTTAACGCAACTGACCCTTGGCTTAGACAGAGACTCAGGCTTGATTGCGCATTTGTTTGATGAGCGAAATGACGCTGTAAAGGCTCTGTTATCGATGGCAATTAAGGCGGCTAAGGCAAGAGGGAAATACGTTGGAATTTGTGGTCAAGGCCCATCTGACCATGAGGATTTTGCTGCTTGGTTGGTCGAGCAGGGCATTGATAGCGTATCGCTCAACCCTGATACCGTTGTTGAGACATGGTTATATCTAGCTGAAGCGAATGCATAAGCTAATTTGGTAATTGTTCAAAAAGCAAAAAGGCGTCTGATTAGACGCCTTTTTTGTTTACCTATTTTACTAGTAGCACCTACAACATTATGTGATGCACCAATTGCTTACTTTTATCCAGCATAGCCTTTTGTTCGACTAGCTTACTTGGCTCTCTTCCTGCATTTCTTTTTCGAGTTTTTTGCGTTTTTTAACTTTGCAGTCTAGCGAGCGTTCAACAGTTTTACGACCAAGATATGCAGCGGGTGCATATGGATGCTTTGGTTTAAAAATTTTCTTTAAAAAATTACTCATTTGTTCCTCCATTCCACTTAAGTATAGCAATCATAGGTTTAAAAGTAAAAACACTAACTATATTACTCGGCGGAATATGAAAAAACATGAACCAAATATTGTAACGATTTAGCGATGTCGTCAACTCTTTTATCCGCTATTTAGACAAAATAAATTCATCTGGAGCGATTAGTTATAGAGGCAAATCGTCTAAATCAGTATACTCTTCAATTCAATTACAGGAGGGTAAATTGAGCGCGCTACCAAAACTTGCACCTACAGATACAGTTAATGCTGATACAAAACGTTATTTGGCGGCATTAGAAAACAGCGAATTCAGTGGCGAGCTTGAAGTGTCGTATGCCAGCCGCATGGCCGTAGCCACCGACAACTCAATTTATCAATGCATTCCTCAAGCCGTTATTTTTCCAAAATCGGTTGAAGACCTTGCGATAGCTGCAAAAATTGGTAACGACTATCCATCTTTAAGCTTCAGTGCGAGGGGCGGAGGTACCGGGACTAACGGTCAGTCTTTAACGCCAGGTATTGTTGTAGATACCTCTAAACATATGCGGGAAATCCTCGAGCTCAATTTAGAAGAGCAGTGGGTGAAAGTGCAATGCGGTGTTATTAAAGACGCTCTGAATGACTACCTTGCTCCCCATGGTTATTTCTTCTCTCCCGATCTGTCTACCAGTAACCGAGCCACTGTTGGCGGTATGATAAACACCGACGCATCAGGTCAGGGCTCGCTCGTTTATGGTAAAACGAGTGACCACGTGCTCGGGCTTACATCGATTACTGCGAGCGGTGAAGTGTTGCGCACATCGCCGATTAATATTGAGAAGGCAAAAGAGTTAGCCACTCAAAATACAGATTACGCTAAAGTACTGCAGCAAGTTTTGTTAACCTGCGTAGGTAAGCGTCAGCAAATATTAGATAAATTCCCTAGGCTTAATCGCTTTTTAACCGGCTATGACTTAGAGCACGCTTATGATGAAATCAACAGCACTATAGACGTCAGCCGTTTATTAGCCGGCTCAGAAGGCTCCTTAGCCTTCATAGCTGAGGCTAAACTTAATATCACTAAAATTCCGAAGCACACCGCTTTAGTTAATATCAAATACAATAACTTTGAGTCTGCCTTGCGCCATGCTCCCTCTATGATAGCGGCGAATGCTACTTCAGTGGAAACCGTTGACAGTACAGTATTGGATTTGGCCCGCAGTGATATTGTGTGGCATAGCGTATCTGAGTTAATTCAAGATGTCGCAGGCAAGCGCATGGATGGCTTAAATATTGTTGAATATAACAGCGACGACCAAGAGGCGATTGAGCAGAAGATAAGGCTTTTAGGTGAACGCCTAGATGCAGAGATTGCAAGTGAAGGAACGGGCGTAATCGGCTATCAAGTGACTTACAGCAAAAGCGACATCAAAAAAGTGTATGCGATGCGTAAGAAAGCGGTTGGTTTACTTGGCAAAACAAAGGGCAATAAAAAGCCAATTGCATTTGCCGAAGATACCGCCGTACCACCCGAAAAACTAGCCGATTTTATAATGGAGTTTCGAGCTTTGCTCGACAGTCACGGTCTACACTACGGTATGTTTGGCCATGTAGATGCCGGTGTTTTACACGTACGCCCGGCGCTTGACTTGTATGATGAGGCGCAAGAAAAGCTATTAAAAACTATCTCTGATCAAGTGGTTGCACTGGTTGCAAAATATGGCGGCTTGATGTGGGGAGAGCACGGCAAAGGATATAGAAGCGAATATGCACCTGCCTTTTTTGGTGAGCAACTGTATGACGAAATTTGTAAAGTAAAAGCAGCCTTTGACCCACTTAACAAAATGAACCCAGGTAAAATTTGCACTCCGTTTCAGTCTGACGCGCAGCTTGTTAAAGTAGATGCGGTCAAGCGCGCTACCTTCGATCGCCAAATTCCAATTGAATTTAGAGAGTCTTTCGCACCTGCAATGAGCTGCAATGGGAACGGCTTATGCTTTAATTACGACACAACATCTCCTATGTGCCCTTCAAGTAAAATTACCCGAGACAGAAGGCACAGCCCCAAAGGAAGGGCGGGCTTGATACGCGAATGGCTATTTCAACTCCAAAAGCACGGGGTCGAAGCAAAGCAACTAGACTATAAGGCATTTAAAGATAAAAGCTGGTTTGCTAAGAGCAAGGCATCACAGACCGATGATGATTTTTCTCATGAGGTGTTTGATGCAATGAATGGATGTTTGGCCTGTAAGTCTTGTACCAATCAATGCCCAGTAAATGTGGATGTACCAGACTTCAGGTCAAAATTTCTTTCCATTTACTACACAAAGTACTCAAGGCCGCTAAAAGACTATTTTGTTGCGAATGTGGAGCGTTTGGCCCCATTGATGGCGAAGATGCCGCGCGTTTCTAATGTATTTCTAGATAATCCAATAGTGAAATACGCCATTAAACAGTGGATTGGTTACGTCGATGCTCCCTTATTGAGCGTGCCCGCCTTACAAAAGCGAGTGTCAGTCTTAGACTGCGATTTTAAATTCAACGAGCTTAATTCGCTGAGTGAGGAGCAAAAGCAAAAGTACGTTTTGATAGTGCAGGACCCTTTTACCAGTTTTTATGATGCAGAGTCGGTAGAAAAAACCTTAAACTTTGTGCAAGGGATTGGTTATTATCCCGTTTTATTACCTTTTGCGCCGAATGGAAAACCTCAGCATGTTAAAGGGTTTTTAAAAGAATTTGAAAAGACCGCGAAGTCCACAGCTGAGTTTTTAAATAAGGCAAGTCAACTCAACATTCCGATGATTGGCGTCGATGCATCTTTAGTGCTGTGTTATCGCGATGAATACAGTAAAATACTCGGCGACTTAAGAGGTGATTTTGCTGTTAAGACACTTACAGAATGGTTAAAAATTATCCCTGACAGTGTTTTTAAGGATTTAAAGCAGGGCAACGGAGAACGCTATCATTTATTTGCTCACTGTACTGAAAAAACATCATTGCCTAGCTCTGAGAGCGATTGGCAGTTGGTGTTTGAGCGTTTAGGCTTAGAGTTAAATATAGTTGCAGTCGGCTGCTGTGGCATGGCAGGCACATATGGCCACGAGACCGAACATTTACAAAATTCAATTGGGATCTATAACTTAAGCTGGCCTGAAAAGCTTGCAGTTAATGAGCAAGATAAAATCTTAGCAACAGGTTATTCTTGCCGCAGCCAAGTAAAGCGTTTATCTAAGTTTAGGCCTAAGCATCCTATCGAAGTATTAAGCGACACGATTAAATAACACGGAAAAATTATGACAGAAATAAATGACCAAGCTTCACTTTCAGCTTGGGTACGAGAGCAGTTTCAACGAGCCAATAAACATTTAGCCGAAAAAGGCATTTTATTTGAGTCGGTGGTAACCGAACAGAGTCGCTACCTAGCTCCTTATGCAGCTGTATGGCAAATTAGAGCACAAGACAAAAAGTCATTTTGGGTTATCAGCGGAGATTTACCGGCAGACGCTATTCCGCTTGAGGCGGCTCAAAGCGCGCGAGAGGCAATGAAAAGGTTTTCTTATTCGTGGCAGATGCAGGCAGAAAATATTCGTCGTAGTGATACAAAAGATGAAGAGCAGATTGCGTTTGCGACAATTTTAGACACAAAGGCCGCGATGCTTTATAAAATTTCTACTGATGAAAAAGTATGGCAAGACCAAGCGTAAAATTATAACGTTACACATTGTGTGGCCTTGCCATGTTTCCCTTACTCATCACCTAATGTTTTTGGAGATGTGAATCTATTGCGTGTGCGAGTATTTTCACGTGCTAGCAACTCGTAGCTCACTGGCGCAACAAAAGGAGTAATTACCACTTTAGTTGTGTCAATGTTTTGCTTCGTTTTGATGTCTAATATAGCGGTTATCTCGGTTTTAGACAGCATAGTGCTTGGTACTTGTGCGGCAGCTGGTTCAGCAGCATTTGCCTGTGAAAAAATACCTGCAGACAGAACTGCAATGCTTAAAAATTTCATTTGTTTTCCTTAATTAAATTTATGTAATGTTTATAGCAAAAGGCGACAATTTTATTACAAGTCATTAACAGGTTTAAGTTAATGAAATAATTGTAATTTATCGCTTTCACTGTGCACTATATTACGGCTGAAGTGCACAAAAGATAAACAATATTTATTGCGGTATTGCATTAGATAAACTAATGTATATTGCAGCAGATAAACGTATGAGACTTTATGCCTAAACGACTCCCCCCATTAAATGCCTTGAAAGCTTTTGAATCAGCGGCTCGTCATCTAAGTTTTACAAAAGCGGCGGATGAGCTGTTTGTAACTCAGGCTGCAGTTAGTCATCAAATTAAATCTCTTGAAAATTACCTTTCCACCAAATTATTTCATCGAAAAAATCGTTCGCTGTTATTGACCGAAGAGGGCCAAGCTTACTTTCAGGATTTGAGAGATATTTTTACTCAGGTACAAGAAGCAACCGACAGATTGCTCGCGATGGGAGCGAAAGGTGCTATTACAGTTGCCACTCCACCAAGTTTTGCTAGCCAGTGGCTAGTGCCTAAAATTTACCAATTTTCCGCTCTACACAACGATATTGATGTACGCATAAAGGCAGTTGATTTGGATGACGGCTTTCTTGATGACTCTGTTGATATTGCAGTTTATTACGGTAAAGGGAGTTGGTCGGGCCTGCACTCTACAAAGCTACTTGCAGAATACCTAACGCCAATGTGTTCGCCCTTATTGCTGCAACGCTCAAAACCACTTAACAGTCTGGACGACTTGAGTCAGCATACACTCTTGCACGACAACACCCGCAGCGCCTGGAAAAACTGGTTACATGCCTTTTCAGTAAAGGGCGTTAACGTTAACCAAGGACCTATTTTTAGTCACACGATGCTGGTGCTGCAAGCGGCTGCTATTGGTCAAGGGATTGCACTTTCAGATACTGTTTTGGCTAAGCCTGAAATTGATAGTGGAAGGCTGGTTTGCCCCTTCTCTGAAAAAATAGAAAGCAAGCTAAGCTACTATTTGGTTTGCAAAGAATCTCAAGCTGATAAAAGTAAGATTCAAGTCTTTAGAGACTGGATGTTAACGCAGGTTGAGCAAACGCATGAGTGAAGTAAACAAAACAAACCAGCTCAATGCAATCAGGTTTGCAATGATATGCGGCGCTATATTTGCGTTACTCAGTGTTGCTATTGGTGCCTTTGCTGCTCATGGCTTGAAGGCTCAGCTTAGCGACTATCAATTAGGCATTGTGGAAACCGGTGCAAAATATCAGATGTACCATGGTTTTGCATTAATACTCAGCGGTTTATGCTGCGCCGTGTATAAACAAATAAGGCTTCGCTTGATCAGTGCATGTTTTATCGCAGGCACCCTATGTTTTAGCGGCAGTTTATATGTCTTGGCACTTTTTGAGCTTCGGTTTGTTGTCTTTATTACGCCCGTTGGCGGTGTTTTGTTTCTTTTAGGCTGGGCGACGCTTGTTTATCAATTCCTCAAACTTAAACACTTCCCAAATGCTAACGCTCCATTGAAAAATGAGTCACAGATACAATCAGAGAGAAAAGATGCAAGCTGAGTTTTTATTGTATTGCCGCAGTGGCTATGAAGCAGACCTATTAGCTGAACTAGACGATAAATTAGCTCGCTCAAATATATTTGGTTACGCTCGCTTCTCTAAAGACTCTGGTTTTTTACGCTACAACCTTAACTTTGCGTCTAATAAGTTAAAAGGCGAACCCAAAACGGAAGACTTGTTTCATAAAATGCTCCCGCTTGAGTCACTCATGTTTGCCAGACAAAAATCCATGGTGATCAGTGAAGTTAATTTTAATGACATGCAAGACAGAGCAGGAGCTATTGTTCAAGCTCTTAAGTCTTTGCGTGAAAAAAATAAGCTGGACATCGCGCAATTTGGTGACATAAGGGTTGAATATCCTGACACTGAAGATGGAAAGACAATTGCTAAGTTCTGCAAAAAGTTTAGCGTTCCTCTTCGTCAGAATTTGCGTAAGGAAGGGCTGTTAACTAACAAGCCGCAAGTGCGCAAAGCTTATTTGCATGTATTTTTTGAACGCGGTGAGCGCTGCATTCTAGCGCTATCTTTTGCCGATGATCGCAGTGAAGATTTGCTGGGTATTCGGCGTTTGAAGTTTCCTGCAGATGCACCTTCTCGCTCAACGCTAAAACTAGAAGAAGCGATTACGCATTTTTGTAATAAAGCACAACAAACAAATTTGTTCCAACCAGGCATGAGCGCTGTCGATTTGGGCGCATGCCCAGGAGGGTGGACCTATCAATTAGTGAGTCGCGGGATTCATGTTGAGGCTGTCGATAATGGCGCTATGGATGAAAAGCTGATGCAAACGGGCTTAGTTACCTACATGCCCGCAGACGGTTTTAGCTATCAGCCACTTAATAAACATGTAGATTGGCTTGTGTGCGATATGATTGAGCAGCCCGATAGAGTCGCAAGACTGATGATACAATGGTTAAACAAGCGCTTAGCCAGCGCGGCTATCTTTAACTTGAAGCTTCCTATGAAAAAGCGCTACTCAACCCTTGCGCCGTTGATAAAAGCTTTTGAAAAAGAGCTGGTTGATGAACATAGCGATATCTACATGCAAGCAAAGCACCTATATCACAATCGAGACGAAGTCACTTTTCTGATCATAAAAAACAGTCAAATGCTGTCAGAATTTTATGCATAGGGCAGTTTTATCGACGTTTTTTGCATACTTACTAAGTAATTTAAAAAATAAGCATGAAAGTGGTGTAATTTCTGCTCAATAATCTATATAATCCGCCGCAAATTTTTATCAAACCTATGAAGTGGAAATATGTCAGATTTATCACATTACAGAAATATAGGTATTTTTGCTCACGTTGATGCGGGCAAAACGACCACAACAGAACGAATTTTAAAACTTACCGGTAAAATCCATAAAACTGGTGAAGTACATGACGGCGAATCTACCACCGACTTCATGGAACAAGAAGCTGAGCGCGGAATTACTATCCAGTCTGCTGCTGTAACCTGTTTCTGGAAAGGACATCGTTTTAACGTTATCGATACTCCAGGACACGTTGACTTTACTGTTGAAGTATACCGCTCGCTTAAAGTACTAGACGGCGGTGTAGGTGTTTTCTGTGGTTCTGGCGGTGTTGAGCCTCAGTCAGAAACAAACTGGCGTTATGCAAACGATTCAGAAGTATCGCGTATTATCTTCGTGAACAAGCTTGACCGTATGGGCGCTGATTTCTATCGCGTTGTTAAGCAGGTTAAAACTGTATTGGGTGCTAACCCATTAGTTATGGTTCTGCCTATCGGTATTGAAGACGAGTTCTGCGGTGTTGTTGACTTGCTTGAGCAAAAAGCATACATCTGGGATGACACAGGTCTTCCTGAGAACTACAAAGTTGAAGACATTCCTGCTGATATGGTAGACAAAGCTGCTGAATACCGTGAAATGTTGATTGAAACAGCGGTTGAGCAAGACGACGACCTAATGATGGCTTACATGGACGGCGAAGAGCCTTCTATTGAAGACCTAAAACGTTGTATTCGTAAAGGTACTCGCGACCTAGCTTTCTTCCCAACATATTGCGGGTCTGCATTTAAGAACAAAGGTGTACAAAACGTACTAGACGCAGTTGTAGACTACTTGCCTAGCCCAACAGAAGTTGAGCCACAAGATTTATGTGATCCAGAAACTGGTGAAGCAACTGGCGAAAAAGCAATTGTTACTGTTGACGAACCATTCCGCGCACTAGCGTTTAAAATCATGGATGACCGTTTTGGTGCACTTACCTTTATCCGCATTTACTCTGGTAAATTGAATAAAGGCGATACCATCTTGAACTCAGCAACAGGTAAAACTGAGCGTGTAGGTCGAATGGTTGAAATGAACGCCGATGACCGTACTGAGCTTAGCTCTGCGCAAGCGGGTGACATCTTAGCTATCGTTGGTATGAAAAACGTTAAAACAGGTCACACACTTTGCGATCCAAAGCATGAGTGTACGCTTGAGCCTATGATTTTCCCTGAGCCGGTAATCTCAATTGCTGTTGCACCTAAAGATAAAGGTTCAACTGAGAAAATGGGTATTGCAATCGGTAAGATGGTTGCAGAAGATCCAACTTTCCAAGTTGAAACAGACGAAGACTCTGGTGAGACTATCCTTAAAGGAATGGGTGAGCTTCACCTAGATATTAAAGTAGACATCTTGAAGCGTACCTATGGCGTTGAACTACAAGTAGGTCAGCCTCAAGTTGCTTACCGTGAAACGATTACGAAAGCGGTTGAAGATTCTTACACGCACAAGAAGCAATCTGGTGGTTCTGGTCAGTTTGGTAAAATCGACTACAGAATTCGTCCTGGTGAGCCAAACTCAGGC
>CAYQMI010000090.1:0-14564 GCA_964418575.1 uncultured Glaciecola sp. | reverse complement strand
ATACCACCGCTGTTGTCTTGATCCCATGCTTTGCGCCCATCGCTAAATAGAAACAAAGCACCGTCTGTTGCCACGATAGAGCCAGTTACTGGTCTGGCACTAATCTGATAGGTTAAACCATTTGCGCCTACTGCTTCTATAGCCAATGTATATTCTCTGTTTGCCACGGGTTCTGTCGCCGGTGAATGTGCCGCAAAAATAGCTGGCGCACCTGTATCCCCTCCACCGTTCGCTGCTCCTGCATAGCTAAAGTTTGCTGCACTGTGGCGTTCCATTGCGCTTGCAAAGGCCATCAAATCAGATTGTGCTGCGCTTCGAGCACTTGAAATAATCATGCTCTGATAGCTTGGATAAGCTATTGAGGCAATAATGCCGACAATCGCTACTACTATCATCAACTCAATTAGAGTGAAACCGTTTTGAGCTCTAGCTTGCATGGGTGTTTTACCTTAATAAAATTAGGCAAGGGCACATGCCCTTGCCATTGACTTTACCTAATTAGGGGCGCTCTATCTCTGTTTTCCAAGTGTCTTTTTGGACGCGTTCAAGCTGCCCAAATATGTTTTGTGCTAAACACTCGAAATCTGAGCCACAGCCGTTTGCGGGAGGCTGTCCTGGCGGCTGTCCGGGCGGAAGATCAGTTCCTGCACTTGCGCACTCTGCACCTAAGCAAATAGCCGGTGTGCTATCCGTAGGCGGGAACAAAATCGTGGGTTTTGGTGCTATCCCCGTTTGCGCAAGCTCAGCAAAGCGGTCGCCTCCATCGGTCTGATTATTATTATTTAAGTCAGTTACTGCATTGGCATTAAACAAATTAACCAAATAAGCTCTACTGTTACCCGTTGGTGGCGCACATAGGCTCTGGCTAGAAACAGCAGGCACATAGGTTGTGAAGAACACCTGATAATTCAATACTAAAGGCGTTGCTAATACTTTTTCGCCGTTGGTAGTTAATCGAATATACCAACCTTCTTTAGTTGCAAAGTTTTGCGCCGCCAAATCCCTAACGGCTTGCGATGAATCCGTTAACAAATGATCCGTTGCATCATATAAGCTACTTAATTCAATAACCGAGCTTGGGAAAGTATAGTTATTGGATGCATCAAGCTTAAATACGCCTTTGTCTTTTATCATGTAAAAGTTGTCGTTGATTGCGGTATTTAAAGGGCTTGCTCTAAAGCCTGAGCCTATCGCCACGGCATAATAGTGTTCATCGCCTAAGATAACCTCTGACACGTCAGGTGCGTAGTAAAAACGTCTATTATCTGCTTCAGCGTCGCCGCCAAGTTTAGCTAATAACTGACCACTCACCAGCGGATTTGAAGGCTTATCATTATTGATATCCAATCTGAACAACTGTCCACCAGTATCTGCAACGTACATATGATCAGCGATGCTATCGTTGTTTCGGTCAATCACTGAAATCGCCGCCGGGATCGAATACTTCATATCGGCAATGTTAAGATTGGCGTTGGCGTCGCTTATCTCCCATAGCTTTGCACCTGTGTCAGCGTCGACAATATATACGCTGTTACCTACGCTATCGGGCGAGCGAGATTTCTTACCATCTTGATTTTCGTCGTAGCCACCACCAAAAATTAATACGTCTTTCACGGTCCCAGAAACTTTTATCTTTGTTACTATTGGACGAGACCAAGACTGTCCCATGTTCGCAAATTCGGGGCTTCCACCATCGATTCTGAATACCATTTTAGGATTATTCTTTTGAGTTACGTCTATCGCATAGTAATCGTTACCGCCCCTGCGCATTCCGATGTACAAGTAACGTTTTCCGTTTGCCTCGCGATACACCATGTCACCATCTAAACCATACAAATGGGTAAAAGATGAATTATTTTCATAGAATTCATTTAGATTGCCCAAAAGTTCACGCGGAATGATAGCGAAGTTTTCTTCACCGGTAGTAGAGTCAATCGAGTGCAAGAAACCATGGTTGGTTGCTACAAACACAGCACTATCGGATGCAGAATAATCAATTATTACAGGCTGCGAATGTATTGGGTCTCCCATCATGTAGTTAACGTCGGTAAACGAGCCATCGCCATCTGCATCTTTTACGTCAACGCCACGCGCCCATTTAAGCACTTGCTCTCGAGTGGCAGCCGGATCTGATAAGTGCGTTACAGCAAGATCGGCAGATGTGATGCCAGTATTACTCTCGTTAAGCTCATTTGCTGAAACCATAATACTGCCTGGGGTATCATCGAAGGTATAGATGCTACGAACTAAATCCAGTTTACTTGCCGCACCACCCTCACGAACGTCATTGCCATCTACCGCGGTAGACCAAAAGCTTTGTGCGTTAGTAGAGAAGAATCCAGAGCTTGAATCAACGGCATCCTTGTTGTTAACATCTAGAACGGTGTTGCCCGATATTCTGTAGCGCTTCAAATTGCCCGGCCATAAAGTGCCCTCTTCAGGTCTGAACAAAGCAAAATAAAGCTCATCTCTATGTGTTAAACGGTTGTTTTGGTTCACTGCTACGCCAGGTGACACAAAGGTTGTATTAACGTCTTGAACTTCACTTAAGATTGTTTTGAACGCTGCAAGAAGCTGCGCACTGTTGTCAGCTGTATAAAACGAACCGTCGCCGTTATTTGCTAACTGGTTCAAGAAGTTATTCGCTGTATTGTTTGCCGCAAAACCAATGGTATGGGTTTTTACTCTCGCGCCAATAACCGAAGTAGAGGCGTCCTTAAGATTGGTAACTAAGTCAACACCACACTTCTCGCCGCCACCGCCACTGCACGCACTTCCAAGAAGGGATTCAATCTTCGCTACACTATGGTTATTGTTTGCTTCACCATCTGATAACAACACGATGTGATTGTTAACCTGACACTGTAAGTTTTGTACAGGAGAAATATATGTAGCACCGGTTGGAATATATTCATCGATGCAGTCGCCGCTGCTTAAGTCTAAGTCAGTACAACCATTTGGTCTAATGGCGTCTGGACCTGTGTAAGAATCACGATGGCTGACGCGAGTTGAGCGTCTAACAGAATTAGATACTCCAGGCTCACCACGTTTTCGACCGTAATCAACACTTCTACCACCATAATACATCGCAGCTTCGTATAAGGTATCGACAATAGGCGTATAACCATTGGTACTAAGCTCATTCACTCTACTTATTAGGTAGTCTCTCACCGTAGAGGAGTTTCCTGGTGAAGCACTTCCCTCAAACTCGACATGTAACCTTGGTGCAGCAGATGCTTTACCCCTTTGAGAGTAAGCAGCGACATCGTTATTATTAAAATCATCTATACTAAACATTATGCTGTTGCGAGGTTGCCAGCCAGAGCGGTTAACAATCTCCTGCACGATATTTGTGATACTTGGGCTGTTGTATGCAGTATTTTGATTCCATGTGCCTATATTGCTCCACGTTACCGAAGCACTGGTTTTTGCTTTGTTTGCTATTTGGTCTTGAACACTATCTGAAAACTGCGCAGGATCGTCTTCCGCCACGCCTCGAATTCTCATTTTAGAGCTATTATTACCTCGCGTTACCGCAGCAGTGAACTCAAGATAAGCGTTCTTAATTGTCGCTCCTTGAGGAATGTTTAAGTCTTGAAAGCGAAGGCCTATGTAATTATTGTCATCACGCTTAAAGTTCAGCTGATTTAGCGTGTTGTAATTACCATTCGTATCTTCTTCAGCATTGTCTAATTGGCTTAGCACTTGATAACTTTGTGAACCGGCGACACATCCAGTTGCGGTCGACTCATCGTAAGAAACAATTAATTGAGGGGCGCGACTGTCGCCTTTATCGTTGCTGTAAACTTCCCTGTTGCTACCGCCATTTGAACTTGTACCCTCTATAATAATATTAACTGCATTTCCACCACACCAGTTGCTGCGGTCAACTACCTCTTGAATTACCGATGAAAAGTCTGGACTCAAAATAGTATTATCGTCCAGAGGAAAGTCGTTATTTGTATTCCATAACAAACTCGCGCCCGTACGTGGCCTATTTGAGATATTTTTCCAGTTTGCATCAAACTGAGTGCCGTCGTCGCTGGCCTCCGCCATAATTCTAATATCGCTAGCTTCAGTATCAAGCTTGGTGCTGGTAAAGCGTAAAAAAGCTTTCGTTATGGTTGCGCCTTGCGGAATGTTTAATTCATCAAATCGTAAGCCTGTTGTGACCAAATTTGTACCGTTGGTTAGCTTGATTTCATCGTCAGTTACATTCACAACATTATTTAATTCGAAAGCGTCATCTTTCGATGTTTTGGTATTCAAAACAATCTCTGGCGGAAGCGGCATATCGATATCTGTCACAGGATACAAAATAGGTCCACCGTGATCAGAAAATCGCATTAGGCCTGCATTAATGTTGGTTGCTCCGGCAAGCGCCTGATTTAACGCAGATTGCACGCGCTGCATTCTAGAAAGCTGTGTACTGTCTTTATTACTCATACTCCCAGAGGAGTCCATAATAAAAAGAACGTTTGGTTTATAGGTGAATTGGGAATTATTCGTACCTAAATAAATTTCCAAGTCATCGCCAAAAGCGCTTAAATTTACAAGAAAACTTAAGATGAAGGCAATCGAGGCAAGCTTTAACTTATTGAAACTCATAATATTACCCTCTTATTAATTTGCTGCTGGCGCAAAAACAGATGCCGTCATAGTGTTTGCGACGGCATAACTACTGCCCTGCGCCTGACCACACCCTACCACCATAAAAACATGGCATTGTACGTTAGAACCACTAATTACATTGCTCGAACCACGGCATGCTTGGGTTCGAACAAAGGCACTTTGCGACCAGCTATCAACGTCACCTTGGTCGCTAAATTGTGCTTGAGCGTTGTGGACATTTGAAAAGGTCATACCGTTAGACGTTACATCGCGACGTGCTCGGTTATTGTCAAAGCAACTTAATTGGTCAACTGTCAAATCAATGGGTGCCATTCCTCGAGCTTCTGATAGCGGATCGTTCACGCCAGGGTTAGTTAAAATCGTATTGTCTTCAGATTCAAACACAGCCCCTGCCAGTGCTGTTTCAGCGGCATCAAAAGCAACAGATTTACGCTCTAGTGATGACGCCATTTTGGTTTGCAACAAGCTACTGGAAACAGACGAAACGCCTAAAATAGTAATTGATACAAGCACTAATAAGGCCAATACCATTACTAAGCCCTTTTGATTTTTCATACTGTATTTCCCCTAGCAAAATTTCTCATATTGCGAAGTGTAATTGTGGTTTCAAACGCACGATAGTAGCGATTATCGGGCGCGGTTATAATATTCTCATTTAACACTCTGAACGTAGCTGGCTGGTCAAGAGTTACATCGCCATCGCCTCTGATAACAATACCAAGGCGAACAGCAACAACTGTTGCATTATCAGCATACGCTAATGGCAAATCAGAGGCTTCTATATAACGCACTGGAACAGTCTGACCAGTTGGGTCAGTGGGGTCGGTAACACCATATAGCACTTGGAAACTTAATACATTGTCCAGTAAGGTGAATGCTGCATCACCGTTATTACCCGCGGCCGGTTTTTGCCCCCTTAGAACCCTACCATCAAAGCCCCTGCACCTTAGCTCCTCACCCACAACGAAATATTCATTGACCACGTAAAACTCCTCGTCTGCCAGTGGGTAACCCAGCTTATAACCTCTACAGTCTCTTGCTCCTTGCAGGCTGACAACAAGTGTATCGTTTGCCGCACCAACTCCTTCCAAAGAGCCCAAAGCAGCGCGGGCAACAAAATCCCCTGGCACGGGTATTGGGTTGCTGCGCACAAATGCTTCTTCTTCAACAATATCGACAGATTGATCAAGGTTAGGGTCAAGCACGTCATAGCGCCCTGTCATCATAATTTCTTGACGCATGCGCGACACAATAAAGCGGCCGCTTTCTTGGGTACTCGCAATGGCTCTATTTAACCTATCAGTCAGGCTATTGCTGACCAATATTTGAATTACCGCGCCTGATATAACTAGGCCGAGCGCCAAGGAAATCATTAGCTCAACAAGGGTAAAACCCTTAAGTTTCAAAACTGAATTCTTCATAGGCCCACCTGCAAAATGACGCAATCAGTATCGTTAGCACCTGCAACATTGCAGTTCGCATTTGCGATTCGGTTAGCATCTTGCCAGCCCACTGATGGCCAGCTTATGGTAATTGAGTGGATGGAGCCGGCTGTGCAAGCATCTGGGTCACCTACTACGGAGTCATCACATGTTACAGCAATAGTTGCATTAGGATTCGATTCAACCACGGCGCACGACATCTGATAAGCATCAAACTGAGCGACTTCATCGGCGTTGCATTGATTGGTTCGGCAGTCACGCACATTTACCATGGGATTGGCAGTACAATGACATTGAAAGAGATCTCCTCCCGCACAGGGTAAACCAGAAAAATTATAGTTTGCAGCATTAAAATATTCGTTACTCACCACAAACCCGTCGGTGAATTGAGAGGCAACCACACTCGCTCTTAAACGCTCACTCATTTGCTGGGCGACCATTACCGCTTGAGTACGAGACAAAGCGTCTTTGTTTGAAAACGAGCCGACGAACTGCATAGAGGCAACACCAAGCAGACCGATTGACAGTATAAATAGAGTGATTAGCACTTCAATCATGCCAACGCCATGTTGTTGTTTCAATGTTCTTCCCTTATGTAAAATGTCTTTGCGGGTTATATTATTCAACATCATTCACGTATAAATTTTATGCCATGTGACCACTTTATCGGCATTTTTCAAGTTATGGTTATTTTGATTAAGTCTAAGGTATTAAATTAAAAACAATACTGCACAAAAGCACTGAACTACGCACCTATTGTAATTACTGCACTTGTTTTACACGCAACTCCTTAGGTACGGCGAACTCAATATTTTCGGGGCGACCTAAACGCTCTGTCGAAGCTACTGCTCCCCATTCAATCAACTTATTTACAACACCTTGCACCAGTACCTCAGGAGCAGAGGCACCTGCTGTGACGCCTACATGTTCAACACCCTCAAGCCATTCCTTCAAAATGCAGTCTTTGTCTGCAATTAAATAAGACTTCGCTCCCATTTTTTGCGCCAACTCACGCAAACGATTAGAGTTTGAACTATTTTGTGCGCCAACGACCAGCAAAACCTCACAGTCGCCGGCAAGTTCACGCACTGCGTCTTGACGATTTTGTGTGGCGTAACAAATATCATCTTTACGTGGGCCATCAATTTTAGGAAATTTTACACGGAGCGCTTCTATTACATCTGCGGTGTCATCAACCGAAAGCGTAGTTTGGCTGCAATAATAAAGCTCGTCTGGGTTGTGTACTTCTAAGTCTTGCACATCAGCAATGGACTCAACTAAATAAATGCCGCCATTAGGATTGCTGTACTGGCCCATAGTGCCTTCAACTTCAGGGTGTCCATGATGCCCAATGAGCACACACTCGGTGCCTCGCTTGCTTGCACGCATGACTTCCATATGAACTTTGGTCACTAAAGGACAGGTAGCATCAAATACTTTTAAGCCCCTATCATCGGCTTCTGCTCTGACTTTCTGCGAGACACCATGCGCCGAAAAAATGACAATTGCATCGTCGGGTACTTCACTTAACTCATCAACGAAAAACGCGCCTCGCTCTTTCAGTCCCTCAACAACGAAACGATTATGAACAACCTCATGGCGCACATATATAGGCGGGCCAAAAATCTCTAAAGCCCTTTCAACGATGGTTATTGCTCTATCAACGCCGGCACAAAAGCCGCGTGGATTAGCTAAATGTATTTGCACTCACTGTCCCTATTTTACGTCGATTATTTCAACATCGAAGATTACGTCCTGACCTGCTAAAGGGTGATTAAAGTCAACGGTGACCGATTGACCAGCTACGCTTCTAATAATTCCCGGCACTTCACTTCCGTCTGGCTGCCCAAATCCCATTATCATGCCCTCTTTTAACTCTGCATCAGCGGCAAATTTACTCTTATCAACATGATAAATATTGTCAGGGTTGGGTAAGCCAAATGCGTCATCTGCATTGATTGTAAACGCTTTTTTATCACCAACGCGCAATCCAAGCAAACATTTTTCGAAGTTTGGTGTCAAACTTCCGTCGCCTACTACCATTTTTGCAGGCTTATTATTGACTCGAGTACTATCTACCGCCGAACCATCGGTCAGTTTCAAGTCAAAATGTAAAATAATTTGGCTGCTTTCACCAATAACTGCTGCGCTATCACTCATTTTCTTTCGTCTCTTTGTTCACAAACATGTCGATGATTAGTAGAGCTGCGCCTATAAATATTGCGGAATCTGCAACATTAAACGCAGGCCAATGATACGACCCGTAATAAAAGTCTAGGAAATCAATCACATAGCCATGCAAAATACGGTCTAATACGTTACCCAATGCACCACCTAAAATAAAGCTAAAGGCTACTGGAAGAAGAACTTGTTGCTTAGTTGACTGACGCAGCCACCATACAATAACCGCGCTGACGATTAACGCTAGAGCACTTAAAAAATATCGTTGCCAACCGCCTGCGTCGTAAAGAATACTGAACGCAGCGCCATAGTTATGCACATAGGTCAGATTAAAAAATGGCAGTATCTGAATAGATTGATATAAATCCATACTGCCAATAATGGCTTGCTTTGTTACTTGGTCTAATATTATCGCGATAATACTAATCCATATGAATCGCAAGCCGGTGTCTGTAATGATTTTAGGCATAATGACGAGACTCTCCAGAACCATCAACATTTTCAACGCATCTACCGCACAGCTCGGGATGGTCTGAATTGGTCCCCACGTCCTCCTTAATATGCCAGCATCGCGTGCATTTTGTGCCTTTGGCACTGCTAACCAGTATCGCCAAGCTGCCGTCTTCACTTAAAGTTGACTCAGCTGGACGGTTTGCGATGTCATCAACTTTTGCTTCAGAGGTAATTAGTACAAAGCGCAGCTCGTCTTGTAGTTGTGCAAGGTTAACCTTCACAGCTGGGTTCACATAAACCACAACACTGGCCTCTAATGAGCTTCCAATAACTTTGTCTTTACGCGCCATTTCTAATGCGTTGTTGACCTCTGTCTTTATCGCAATGACAGAATGCCAAAAATCATCGTCCATGGTATTTTCGACCTTCGGTAAATGCTTATACCAAGTATCGGTAAATACAAATTCTGCGCGCTCTCCTGGCATTGCTTCCCATACTTCTTGCGCGGTAAAACTCATAATCGGAGCCATCCACCTAACCAGTGCCTCTGCTATGTGATACAGAGCCGTTTGACAAGAGCGTCTTGCAATACTGTCGGCTTTAGCTGTGTATTGTCTGTCTTTGATAATGTCTAAATAAAAGCTACCAAGCTCAATTGAACAAAACTGCATCATGGACTGACACACAATTAACATATCGTAATTGTCGTAGGCCTGCATGATTTGCTCTTGAACCTTCTTAGTCCGAGATACCATCCATGCATCTAGCGCTACCATATCTTTTGCTTCGACCATATCAGTGGCTGGATTAAAGCCATTTAAGTTAGCAAGTAAAAAGCGGCAGGTATTTCTGATCCGGCGATATGCATCAGCTGAGCGCTTTAAGATTTCATCACTCACCGTCATCTCACCGCGATAATCGGTAGATGCTGTCCACAAGCGCAAAATATCTGCGCCTAATTTGTTTGTCACTTCTTGAGGCGCAACAACATTCCCTAAAGACTTAGACATCTTTTTACCGTGCGCATCTACCGTAAAGCCATGTGTTAGCACTTCTTTATAAGGCGCGTGACCATGCATGGCAACAGACGTCATCAGCGACGACATAAACCATCCGCGATGCTGATCAGAACCCTCTAAATACAAGTCTGCCGATGCCGGAATGTCATCTCTTCGGTCCACTACAAAATAATGCGTCACACCAGAATCAAACCATACATCAAGTGTATCGGTGACTTTGTCGTAATCATCTGCATCAGCGCCAATCAAATCTTGGTTTGGAATGTCCCACCACGCCTGTATGCCTGATTTTTCAACCGCAAGCGCCACTTTTTCCATGATATTTGCGCTATCCGGATGAAGCTCGCCAGTTTGTTTGTGTATGAACAGCGCAATCGGCACGCCCCACGTACGTTGGCGAGATATACACCAGTCTGGACGACCTTCTACCATGCTTGTGATTCTGTTTTGACCCCAATCAGGTATCCACTTGGTTTGCTCAATCTGCTTTATTGACTCAGCTCTCAGTCCTTGTTTGTCCATGCTGACAAACCACTGCGGCGTTGCTCTGAAAATAATGGGAGTCTTATGCCTCCAGCAGTGCGGGTAGCTGTGCTCATATTTGACGTTTAACACTAAAGCTTTAGCTTCTTGCAGTGCTGAGACAATACTTTCATTGGCCTTAAAAACATGCTGACCAGCAAAGTGAGGGGTATTTTCTAAATACACGCCGTTAGCACCTACCGGATTATATACCTCGATGTCGTATAGCTTTCCTACGTTAAAGTCGTCAACACCGTGAGCTGGGGCAGTATGCACGCAACCCGTACCAGACTCAGTAGTAACATGGTCACCGAGAATCAAGGGAACGCTTAAATCTAATAAGGGATGCTGAACCTTAATCAGGTCTAATGCTTCACCCTTACATGTTCCCAAAACAGAAAACATCCCAACATCGTAGCGCTTCATACAGCTGTCAACCAAGTCACTGGCCAGAATAAAGTGCTGTTTTTCGCCATCTTTAACGAGCTCAACTAAGGCGTAATCTAGCTCAGGATGTAAGCTAATTGCTCTGTTAGCAGGTATTGTCCATGGGGTTGTAGTCCAGATGACAACTGAAGCAGATGATGCATCTACGCCAAAAGCGGCTGTTGCTTTTTCACTATCGACCACTTTAAAAGCAACGTCGATTGCCGGAGAAACTTTATCTTGATATTCCACTTCAGCTTCTGCAAGTGCAGAACCGCAATCTGTACACCAGTGTACAGGCTTAAAGCCTTTTTCGAGATGCCCTGAAGTGACAATTTTTGCAAGTGCACGAATGATGTCAGCTTCAGAAGAGAATTCCATTGTTTTGTATGGATTTTGCCATTCGCCAAGCACACCCAAGCGAATAAAGTCTTTACATTGACCATCTATTTGACGCTGCGCGTAGGCTCTGCACTTTTCTCTAAATTCAGCAACCGAAACCTTTTTGCCTGGTTTACCAACCTTTTTTTCCACCATTAGCTCAATAGGCAAACCGTGGCAATCCCAACCAGGCACATACGGCGCATCAAAACCAGAAAGCGTTTTTGATTTCACGATGATATCTTTCAGAATTTTGTTTACCGCATGACCAATGTGTATATCACCATTTGCATAAGGAGGGCCATCATGCAAAATAAAAGGCTGTGCTCCTTGGCGCGCCTCTCTAATTCGTTGATACAAATCTCTGCTTGTCCACTGCTTGAGCATTTGTGGCTCGCGCTGGGCAAGGTTGCCGCGCATTGGGAACGCTGTTTCTGGTAAATTAAGCGTTGATTTGTATTCACTCATTCTCTATGTCCGTTTTATTAAATATGTTTTTATTAAATTACTTATGTCAGCGATAAGGCCGCATTTGCTAAACAAGCAATTGCTTCTTCAGCATCGCTCTGAATTTGTTGCTTTAGTTGTGCGAAGTTAGCAAATTTATTTTCGTCTCTAAGCTTGCCAATAAACTCAACGTCAATCCTTTTCCCATAAAGATCTTGATTGAATTCAAAAATATGTGTTTCAAGTTGCAACCGTTGACCATTCAAAGTAAGGCGGCTTCCTAAGTTTGCTACACCGCCATAAGTTTTGTTATCAAAATGGACTTTAACAGCAAACACTCCTCTTACAGGTGCTTTATGGCGTCGAAGCAATATGTTGGCAGTTGGGAAGCCAATCGTCCTGCCGTTTTTCTCACCGTGTACTACCTTACCGGAAATCGTATAGGGCTTTCCGAGCATATTACTCGCTTTAGTGAAGTTGCCGTCACTTAGCGCCTGTCTAATTGCTGTGGAGCTTATTCTGCAATTATCTACGATAAAACTTTGAGTGCTCACTACATCAAATCCGCAGTGGACAGCAGAATCCTGCAAAAAGCTAAAGTCTCCCGCTCGTTTATGACCAAATCTAAAGTCATCTCCTACTACCAGAAATTTTACGCCAAGCTTGGCAACTAACAATTGCTCTACGAATGCTTTTGGCGATTGAGACGCAAATTCTTTCGAAAAATTAACGCATAAAAGACGATCAATACCCAATTCTTTGAGCGCTTCGTATTTGTCACGCAAGCGTGATAAACGAGCAGGCGCCAAATCGGGAGCAAATACTTCTTCAGGTTGCGGCTCAAACACCATAACCGCACAAGGTACGCCTAAGGCCTTCGCTTTATCGATAAGATTGAGCAAAACGGCCTGATGACCTTTATGTACCCCATCAAACTTACCAATAGTAAGTGCACAACCACGGTGGGCCGCGCTGATATTATGAATGCCTCGAATTAATTCCACTGATTAATCTACTTACTTACCTTTTGCTACATTTCGAACGCCCTGAGGCACAAACACCTCAAACGCACTCACAAAGCGCTTGATTATAGCCGACTACGCCTCGTTTACCAATGCCATATAGGCTTATTTATTGAACTATGTTTAGGCTTATTTTGGAGAAGCATTTTGACTCACAAAGTCTTTAAACCTTACGCCAAAAACTACGCCGCTTAGAGCATAAATTAGCAAACCAAGTCCTATTACAAGCGCAAGCGAATATGCTCTGCCAGAGAATGCTAGAGCCTGCCAGTCGAGTCCTTGCATATACCCAAATAGACCTGCAACCATGACAAGCGTGGCCATACTGACTTTTAGTAAAAACAACCATGTTTGTTTGGAGATGCGATAAACTTCCTGCTTAGCCAGCCTGCGATACAACAAGACGGCATTTAGCGTGCCTGATATGGCGGTTGCCATCGCCAGGCCAACATAGCCAAACGGCACGGCCAATAAAAGGTTAAACACCATATTCGCGACCATCGTAATAATGCCATAGCGTACCGGTGTTTTGGTGTCTTGGCGGCTATAAAACGCGGGAGCAAATACTTTAACCAACATAAAGGATAACAAACCACTGGCGTAGGCCATTAAACTCAGAGACGCCATGTAACTATCTTCAATAGTAAATTCACCGCGCTGAAAAATCACTAGTATCAATGGCATTGCCAGCACAAATAATGCTGCGGCTGCCGGAATTCCCATACAAGCGATTAGGCGCACTGCCCAGTCGAGGTTTGCGGCAAATGCCTGTTTGTCTGACTGCACATGGTTGCGCGATAGCGTGGGTAGAATCACTGTTGCAATGGCAATACCGAAAAGTCCTAAGGGAAACTCTAATAAGCGGTCTGAGTAATACAGCCAGCTAATTGCATTAGTCATCAAAAAACTAGCTATAACGGTGTCTAACAAAAGGTTTATCTGGCTCACTGAAACGCCGAAAAGCGCAGGTATCATCAGGGTGCGCACTTTTTTGACGTTCGGGTCGTGCCAACCCCACTTAGGTTTTATCAGCAAACCTACTCTAAACAAAAACGGAAGTTGAAACAGAAGCTGCACCACACCGCCAATAAGCACGCCCCACGCTAAGGCAAAAGACGGCACTGAAAAAGCATCTGAAAATATGTAGGCGCAGGCGATGATGGAAATATTGAGTAGCACCGGTGTAAACGCAGCTACCGCAAATTTGTTTAAGGTATTTAAAATTGCCCCTGCAAAGCCCGTTAGGCTGATAAAGAAAATATATGGGAAAGTAATTTTGAGCATGAGGGAAGCTAGCTCAAACTTTTGACCTGCGGGTTGATCGTTTAAGTAGTCAATAAACCAGCCCATTCCAAACAGAGCAGCTAATACTGAAGAACCTAAAACACCAATAATGGCAGTGAAAAAGACTACTACGCCTAAAGTGCCTGAGACCTTGGCAACAAAGTCTTTTAACTCTGCTTCGTTGCCTCTATCGTGCACCTCGGTTAGTACTGGAATGAAAGCTTGTGCAAAAGCCCCTTCAGCAAAGAGCCTTCGCAAAAAATTGGGGATCTTATTGGCAAAAATGAATACGTCAGAAGCCGCACCAGCACCCAGTATATAGGCAATAACAACGTCTCTTGCCAAGCCAAGCAGGCGAGAAAGCATCGTCATTGCACTTACAATAATGCCTGCTTTAAGTAATTTCTTTGCCAACGACCAAATCCTTGTGCCACATTTATTTTTACACCATTTAATAAACCGTACTGAGTAGGAGATAATGCGATTAGAGGCTCAGCTATACTGCATATTACTCAGCTTAGTTATCGAAGCTATAAAACCGCGACCAGAGTATAACGAAGTTTGCCAAGGCTAGCGATAGAAGCACCATTGCTTTTGCTTTTTTGACCGCTTTTCAAAAAATATCGGGAAAACTAAATATAAATTGCATTAATTTCCCCGCTTGCATTGACAAAAAGTGTAAATAACTAGATAATCCGCACCCTCAATTTTGACATGAATATATTTAGGAGTTACACCTTGGCTAACATCAAGTC
>CAYQMI010000089.1:0-14665 GCA_964418575.1 uncultured Glaciecola sp. | reverse complement strand
GTCCTGTTTACGTTTGAAGTGGGTAAGGAAGCATTTGCTCTTCAAGGACCATGCTGAGAAGCAAAAAAAAGCCGCCTAATAAAGGCGGCAATAGGGATTGATATCCATATCATTCTGCTTACAAAATTGTGAATTAAGGCTAAGCTTAATTTGGCACCTCAATGCCAGACTCGCGCATTTTTGCGAGTTTATAACGAAGTGTTCTAGGGCTGATACCGAGCTTTTCAGCTACGTCTTTGCGCTTACCGTTGTAAACCTGTAGCGCGTCTAAAATAATTTGGTGTTCTTGATATTTTAGTTCCGACCCTAATAACTTGTTATCGGGATCTTCCGCTTCAACTTGAGCAAAATATTGTGTGTGGCTTGTATCAATCGAAGTATTCGCCGGTTCAATTAATAAGTCCGCAGCATCAATTTGCGTATTTTCAGCTAAAATTAGCGCTCGCTGAATCACATTTTCTAACTCTCGAACGTTGCCAGGCCAGCTATGGTTAAGCAGCTTATGTTGAGCTGAAGCACTGAGTTGTGCGATCGGTAAATTTTGTGCTCTGCTATGACGAGCAATTAAATGATTAGCCAAAGGTACGATGTCGTCTTTGCGCTGCGCCAAAGGCAACCAAGTAATCGGAAATACATTTAAGCGATAATATAAATCTTCTCTGAACTTACCTTGCGCCACTGCCTCTTTTAAATCACGGTTACTGGTCGCAATCACGCGTACATTTAAAGAAATGGTTTTGCGAGCACCTAAACGCTCAACTTCGCGCTCTTGTAATACGCGCAATAATTTAGACTGCAGCGCCATATCCATTTCAGTGATTTCATCGAGCAATATGGTGCCGTCTTGCGCCTGCTCAAACTTACCTGGGCAAGCTTGAATCGCGCCAGTGAATGCACCTTTTTCATAGCCAAATAATGTTGCTTCTAACATGTTTTCTGGAATAGCTGCGCAGTTAATCGCCACAAATGGGCATTCGCTGCGTGCAGACTGGTCGTGTATATAGCGAGAAATCACTTCTTTACCTGAGCCACTTGGGCCTAAGACCATTACCGTCGCATCCGATTTAGCCACTTTACGCGCCAAACTCAGCATATTGATACTGCTTTGGTCGGCAACGATTGGCTGTGTTGACTCTACTTTTTGTGCAGGTGCATATCGCCCTACTAAATTAAGTAAAACTTGAGGAGCAAAAGGTTTAGATAAATAATCTGTTGCGCCATCTCGCATTGCTTGAATAGCATCGTTTATATTGGCAAAGGCAGTCATGAGAATGACCGGAAGTTTAGGATATTTGTTTTTCACACTTTTTAACAAAGACAAACCATTCATGCCCTGCATTTGAATATCGCTAACCACTAAATCAAACTTTGCAGAAGAAAGTTTTACCATAGCAGACTCTGCGCTTTCCACAGGAGTCACCTCGTATCCACCTAATAAAAGCGTATCTACTAATGCCTCTCTTAGGCCATGATCGTCTTCTACTATGAGTACTTTAGTTTTAGTCATGCGCTGACTCCTTGTTGATTCACTGGTTGGGCAACAGTCTCTGCCTTAGACGGTTTTAACGTAGTGATATTAGAATCACCGGTGTGCATAGCCGGGCTTAGCGGAATTGAAATTGAAAATACCGCACCTCGCTTATGGCCTTTGTTTTCGCAATGAACAAAGCCTTTATGGGATTTTGCAACTGTATTGACTACCGCCAAACCTAGGCCCGTGCCTTGAGATTTAGTGGTATAAAAGGGTTCAAAAATACGTTTAATCGCTTCTTCATCAACACCAGGGCCGGTATCGCTGACTGCAAATTTAACGTAGTCTTTATGCTCAATTGTTTGACGACTTACCTCAAGAGTGACGCGATGCGCCTGCGGACTTCCTGATACCGAATCTATCAATGGTTCAGCATAGCTAACAGCTTGAAGAGCATTGCCCAAGAGATTACCTATCGCGCCTGATAGCGCACTAATATTGCAAAGCAAAGGCGCATCTTTTACCTTGTTAACGATGTCAAGTTTCACGTCAAGCTGTTCAAACTGCGGCTCTAAATTGCTAACACTGGCGCTAGCAACATCCTTAGAAGTCATAGATTTTACGATGTGGTTATCACCGCTTTTAGCAAACAACAGCATATCGTTCACTTGAGACTCCAAGTCTTTTAAGCGCATGATAAGTTTTTCGCTAAAACGCGCTGTAGTGCTCAGTGCCGGCTGCACACTTTTAATGTTCTCTGCATATAACAATGCAGATGATAGCGGCGTTCTTACCTGATGCGCCAGAGAAGCCACCATCTTGCCTAAAGAAGACAGGCGCTGCATATGACTTAAACGCTGCTGCATTTGGCGCGTTTCGGTTAAATCTGTGATGACGATGAGTTGACCTTTTTCTTCGGTCAGTGGTGAGATATCTATCTTAACGCGTTTGCCGTTGCGCATAGATACTTCATGACCATCATCTGCTTGTGGCCTAAAAGCGCGAGCAATTACGTCTCGCCAAAGCTGCCCTTCGAGCGGCTCTTCTAAAAGCGCACTAGCCTGCTTGTTTGCTAAACTTACGGTACCGCGATGATCAATCACAAGCACGCCAGCAGGCATAACCGACAGCAGATGAGAAAAGCGATTGGGGTTTAACGCTTTATCGTCGGGTTCTTCTGAGGATGCGTTATTTGCTTTAGAAGCACTTACAGAATCCTTACTGTCAATTTGATTTTTGCTTTCACATCTAGGGCAAGAGTTTTGATCTACATCTGACTTGGCAGCACCACTCAATGAATTAATAGCTGATGCATCTGCAGATAAGGAAGTACGCTTGGCGTATACGTCGCGAATGGAAGAAACCATGCGATACTCAATAAGATCATCAAATTGCGCGCTAGTTTCGGTATTAAAAGATAAAGTGGACATATACTGCATTACTCATAAATTCGTTTTTCATGAGTAATGCATTCAGTGTGCCAATATTTATTATATAAAATTCAACAACTTAACTAGAATTGAGTTTTTGACGCTGTCAATTTATTGTCAAGAATCGCGAGACAACACGGCTAAGTGCGTAGTTTGCTATTCGCTTTCGCCAGTTTCTTTTTGACGAGAAATTTCATATTTGCGCATCTTTTCTACCAAAGTAGTTCTGCGCATTCCAAGCTGGTCGGCAGCTCTTGCTACAACCCAGTCTTGCTTATCTAATGCTTGGCGAATCAAACTGATCTCCAAATCAGACAAATACTCTTTTAAGTTAACACCGTCACTGGGCAATGTGGTGTCTGCTGCCACTGGGAGATGGCTGTCTGCGCTAATAGGATTGGCTTCAGCATATTTAAACATCGCATTGATAGCGTCGCGCTCTGCATTTTCATCTTGCTTGCTTGCAGCGAGTGGCTGCTGCGCGCCTTGCTCATCGTACTGATATTTGTGCGGCAAATGTTCCAAATCAATCACTTGTTTTGGATGCAATATAGAAAGTCGTTCCACAAGGTTTGACAACTCTCTTACGTTACCTGGCCATTGATGAGCCATGAGCGAACGCATCGCCTCTTGTGTGAAACGCACTGAATTTTGCTTGCTACCTTCTAAACGTGACGCTAACTCTTGCAATAGCAAAGGAATGTCTTGAGCACGCTCACGAAGAGCTGGAGACTCAATAGGGAACACATTTAAGCGGTAGAACAAATCTTCGCGGAAAGTGCCCTCTGTTATCATATCTTCTAAGTTTCTGTGAGTTGCAGCGATTATGCGAACATCGCAATTAAGGGTTTTTGTGCCGCCTACTCGCTCAAATATGCGCTCTTGCAATACACGCAATAACTTTACCTGCATTTGCAGAGGCATATCGCCTATTTCATCTAAAAACAGGGTCCCGCCTTCAGCCATTTCGAAGCGTCCTTTGCGTGCGCTAACCGCACCAGTAAACGCCCCTTTTTCATGGCCGAACAATTCACTTTCTAACAAGTCACCGGGGATTGCACCGCAGTTTACCGGCACAAAAGGTCCTTTTTGGCGCTTCGACATATAATGCAAATTACGCGCAATTACTTCTTTACCGGTGCCAGACTCACCCAAAATTAATACATTGGCTTCAACAGGAGCAACTTGCTCAATGAGTTCTCTTACTTGGGTAATACCTACGCTGTTACCTACTAAGCTTCTAAACAGCTTAGTTTTGCCAGATACAAGGGTATCTAATGGGCGGTTTGCCGTGTAGTAGTCTCTGCTTTTGAGCAAAAGGTCGTTTAAATTCGGGTAAGTAATAGGCTCAAATAATGAGCCCATCATATTTTTGAACTCGCGCTCACCGCTCAACTGAAAGCCAATATTAATAAAAGGACTTTCGGGGAATTTTTCAATGACATCTTCAGCAACTTCAGGCATCTCGCCATCAATTAATATAGCAGACCAGTTGTCGCCTTTACCGAAGGTTTGAAGGCATTCTGAGTAGTTACAAAAACGACAGTTTTCACCTAAAAATGTTAACACCGTATTTAGGTAATCAATGCGCGTTTGATTGTCACTGATAATCAAAATATCACTCATAGCCGATGACTTTTCCATATTGCGAGGTTTTAATGGGCTAGATATTACCGAAAACGTCGCTTTAATGACACAATTAAATCTAAGTGATTAAAAAATGCGCTGTAAATTCAAAGGTATTGCGGGTGCTTTGCTAGCCAACTATCGCTAGTTTTTTGTACAAATTTTGAGTAGTCGGCTTCATTGCTAATGATGTGATGTGCTTCCGATGTGGCTTATTGTCAGCTAAATACGAAGTGCACTTACGCTAAAAGTCTCTTTAAACAAGCAATAACCTTATCTTGTTCCGCGTGTGTTAAACCTACGTAAAGCGGCAGAGTTAAAGCATTCTGATAAAACTTAAGCGCTGCAGGAAAGTCCTCTGATTTAAAACCTAAGGACGCATAATATGGATGGCAGTGAATTGGGATATAGTGCACATTTACTGCAACGCCTGCTTCATGTAGCTGCTGGTAAATTGTTTTACGGTCGTGCTTTTCAAGCTCAACCATAAACAAATGCCAACTACTATTTTCTAACTCACTCGCTTTGGGCAGAGTAAGGGGCAAGCCTTTCAAGCCTTCAAAGTAGCGAGCCACTAAAGCTCTGCGCTGTTGAATGAAACTATCGAGACGAGCAAGTTGGCTGATGCCTAAAGCAGCTTGTAAATCGCTCAAGCGATAATTGTAGCCAAGGGCCAGCTGTTGATAATACCAAGGGCCTTGGTTTTCACCCTGTATTTTATCTGCGTCGCGGGTGATGCCGTGTTTTGCATACAGCGCACAAGCTTGCGCAAGGCTCTCGTCATTCGACAAAATTGCGCCGCCTTCTGCGGTGGTAATTGACTTCACCGGATGAAAACTCAGCACCGCCATATCAGAGAATTCACAGCTTCCAAGCGCCTTGCCGTTGTATGAGGCACCTAATGCATGAGCAGCGTCTTCAATAATGGCGATGTTCAGTGGCTTACACAAAGCGTAAATAGTTTTCATGTCACAAATAATGCCGGCAAAATGCACTACGACAATGGCTTTTGGTAGGCAGTTATTTTGTTGTGCTTTTAATAACTTTTCTTCTAATTGAATTGTGCACATATTGCGAGTCTTCGAATCGATATCAACAAAGTCGACTTTTGCTCCGCAATAAAGAGCACAGTTGGCTGAAGCCGCAAATGAGTTTGGGGAAGTCCAAACATAGTCTTGTGGACCTATGCCCAGTGCTAAACATGCTACATGTAAGCCCGAGGTACCGCTGTTCACAGCAGTGCAATAAGTCGCTGAGGTATAATCACAAAGTGCCTGTTCAAATGCGGGAACTTTGCTACCTTGCGTCAGAAAGTGATGTTGTAATACATCAACTACCGCTTCGATATCAGTATTGTCGATATTGTGCTTACCGTAGGGGATCATCTGCATTCTCTGGGTTATTGAAACGGCTTTTTTAACACTAAAGCGTACGTTTATCTAATTCAACGAGTTCTTCTACGCTCAGAAAATGTGGATTCGTTCCTGAGTGATATTCAAAAGACTCGGTCATAACCTTGCCCTTTTCCAACAGTTTATTGTTGCTGTAGTTTACATCTAAATTATTAAACGAAATCGCGGGTGTAATAACGTAATGGTCGTCAAACTCAATTGAGTGATGCGCCATTTCCTCAGGCACCATCACCTCGTGTAGCTTTTCACCCGGACGTATCCCAACTAATTCGTGCTCACGATGACCTTGCATTGCTTCAACCAAATCTAAAATTCGAATAGAAGGAATTTTAGGTACATATATCTCCCCGCCTTGCATACGAGAAAAATTCTTTACAACAAAATCCACACCTTCATCCAAGGTGATCCAAAAACGCGTCATTCCTTCGTGCGTAACGGGCAGTTTTTTAACACCCTGTTTGATTAGGTCGCGATAAAACGGCACCACAGAGCCTCTAGATCCTACCACATTGCCATAGCGCACAACTGCAAACGAAGGGCCATCAGCCCCTGCAATATTGTTTGCGGCAACAAAGAGTTTGTCTGACGCAAGTTTAGTTGCGCCGTATAAATTAACTGGGTTAGCCGCTTTATCGGTCGATAAAGCTATGACTTTTTCAACGCCGTTTGCAATACACGCGTCAATAACATTTTGAGCGCCATTAATATTGGTTTTAATGCATTCATTTGGATTATATTCAGCAGCGGGGACTTGCTTAAGTGCGGCTGCATGCACAACATAGTCGACATTGTTTAAAGCCGTAATCAAGCGGTCTTTGTCTCGCACGTCGCCAATAAAATAACGCATTACTGGCTGATTAAAGCGCTGCTGCATTTCAAATTGTTTTAACTCGTCGCGTGAAAACACGATAAGGCGCTTCGGCTTATAATTATCTAACAAATGTTGAATAAAGCGATTCCCAAAGGATCCAGTTCCGCCTGTTATTAAGATACTTTTGTTATCAAACACTTTGCGCATGCTCCTGTATATGGCTGCGTATTGCTTCTGCTTCGGGAGTTTTATACCACTCACCTAACAACTCGTAGGGTTGAATATCTCGGGGCAATAACAATCCTCGGTTTTCTAGCGTATCGAGTAAAGTTGGCTGTGCGTCTTCGCTTTCTAACAATGCAATGTAGCGATTAAATGAGAAAGCATGCTTGAAGGTAAACAAAGGCGAGAAATTTTCCGCCAAATAATTTACTGCATCCGAGCTATATTCGTCTTGTTTATGGTCTAAAGCACGAATCAAGCCAGTTTCATCAAACCTCGCTCTAAAAATGATATGTTTAAATTTTTCGGCGTCTGGCAAGCGAGCAATAAGAAATTGCAGGGCTTCGTCTCTTTCTATCAAAGGTATGCGCCCGCTTTGCGCTTGTTCAAAGTGTTTATAGTCAAGCCATAAAGGCATATATGCTAAACATGCAGAGGCAGGCAGATACTTCACCAGTTTGCTATTTATCTCAGAAAGCAGCTGCGCATCGGTATATACAATCATTAATGCACAAGTCTCAAATTTTGCACCTGATGCCTGCATCACTTGCGCAAATTCTGCTTCAAATCGCAAAATATCATCTTGATTACTGAGCAAAACGATAGTCGGTAAATCGGATGCTGCATTAAGCATTGCGTCAATTATATGTAAGTTATCGCTCTTACCTTCACTAATGTAGCCTCGCAATTGCGCGTTAGCTATCAGAAGATTAGCTGATATTGTAATGCAGTGCGGCGCCTCTCGTTTTTCTGAAAACGAGGAGCTTGTATCAAATAATGTGCCCTGCTGATTGAGCATTAACTCGGCGTCTTCTACCAAGCGCTGCCAATACCCTAAAATACTCTGTGCATTCTCAATAGCTTGTTTTTCATCTTGCGACATTAATGCTTTATTTAAGGTTGCGCATAAATTGTTTAGTGAACCATGAAAATAGTGAACGAACAGAGAGCGTCCATCTAGCATATTTTCTTCAAGTAATTCTCTGCACTCATCTATCAGCTTAACAAGGCTTGTTTTGTTTGTTAGCTCTTGTGCACAGATATGTTTCAGCTTTTCTATTTCTCGATTTAATATGCGTCTATCAAATCTTTCCTCATACATTTTAGATATATCGCTATCAAATATGATAAAGGCAGACCTTATCTCGTCAAATAGCCGTACACGATCGATTGTCTCGCTGCTTATGAGCACGTCATCTGCATTTAAAGGACTACTGCCATCTATAAACACTCCGTCAGACAAGTTATAGCAGTCTGCTCTAAAGTCAGATAAAGCCTGCTCCATCACCGAGCGCGAAATATTAAACTCAGCTTTGGTGTAAACTAAATCTCTGAAATTTCCTTTTACGGGTAGACTTTTAGCCAGATTTTCTTGGTAGTCATATACTTGTTTTCCATTTTCAAAATAACCCGACTTGCTACTGTGATGTTTATTGTAGTCAACAAAGCCCAAATCCACGCCAAGCAAATATAAATTTACAAAACCGAGCTCTAAGAAAAAATTCACCGCCAAATTAGTTACCGTCGGGTAGGCTTTATTTAACATTGCGAACTTCTCTCGCCCAAGCACAGACTTCGCCGACACACTAGAGGACTCACCCTGCTTGAACGCAAACAAAGTATTCTTGTAAATATTGGCAGTATCTGGATGAATGCCGTTCACGCTCACCAATGTAATTTGTTTTAAGTAGTCTGCATCGTTAATTCGTGATGCCCAATCAAAAGTAGCTCTGCACTGCTCCACCTCTGCATGAAAATCTGGCACCACTTTGTAACTATGCAGGGCTTGTAAAACAGTGCCGCAACTAACAATGATAATGTTATCTCTGAGCTCCTTTAGTGTCTCTATACATTCATCTAAAGATGGCCCATTGCCAACAATAAAAACGGGGAGTTGTCGACTTGATTTTGATATGTATTGGCTTGGGTTGGCAGCCATAGCCGGGATTTTGTGCTGCAAAGCATATTTTGTTTGAGAGATACCATACAAGGCATGATCTAAATTTTCACCTATTGCAAAAGTGACCCTAAGCTCATCCCTTAAGTCTTTAATTACTCTGGATAGAGATGAGTTATGATAAGCTTGAAAAAAGTATGTGTCCGCCAGTAGATGAGGCCCGGCGGCATAAAATTGATTGTTTATATCAGCATAAAGTGCGGATCCCGCTTCGCCTATATTGAGATAAATTCGTTTTTCATTCTTGTCAATGTCACGTAAAATTTTGTCCCAATCAATAGCAAAAAGTGAAGCATAGAAAAAATCAGGGTTAGGCTCACAAATAAATAGTTTGTCGATATTGGTGCTTTGCAACAGAGCCTCAAAGCTATACCCCGCCTCTAAACCAAATAGAATCATCGATTTAAC
Organism: uncultured Glaciecola sp.; assembly: GCA_964418575.1. Lineage (GTDB taxonomy): Bacteria > Pseudomonadota > Gammaproteobacteria > Enterobacterales > Alteromonadaceae > Glaciecola. The sequence continues at coordinate 5,328 of CAYQMI010000089.1, read as the reverse complement.
TTGCTTGGGCAGTTCGCCTTTTTCATCTTTTTGATGCCTGAGCACAGTGCTCGCCCGACGCACAAATGTATTGTGTAAATAATGCTTAAGTTTAGGACTCTCATACCCAAAAATAAGACCATCTTGGTTAGGGTAACTCCTAAAATGTGAAGCGATGGACTCACCGTATTCTTGGCACTGAGCAATGCTCAGCAGTGCGCAATTTTTGACATTAAACAGATTTATTTGTCCGTTTATTTTATGTTTGATTACTTGCCATGCTGAAGATTCGTATTCATCAAATTTCGATGCGATGCTTGGGAAGTATTTTTCAAAAGCGCGAAAGTTTTTTTGAAATTTAAGGTCTGTTGCGTCAACGCTTTCCCACTCGTCAAATTTTGTACTTGGAGACCAAGGCGGCAAACAATTTTGAAAACTTATCTCACTTAAAGTGGGTATAGGTTGAAACAATACATCGCTGCTGCCAGCCCTAAGCTGTTGCATGATGTAATCAAAAATGGGGGCGTTGTAGTGTTTAAAAAACACAATGTTTTCAAGGGTAAATTCTGCCGATAACTCCTTTAGATCGCTATGCAAAGACGAGGCGTCATTCTCTATCTGTAGAAACAAATGTATAGACTCAACTGCGCAACGTTCCAATATTTCATGCCACTCACAGCAAAACAAAGAACAGTAAAATAGCTCCCAATTGGGCTCATAAATAACAATATTTTTGGCCTTGGTACTGCTCACTACTGGGGCTATATGCGCCCCTTTGCCTATGCCAAGAATAATTAAAGTATCAGGTGTAAGTGCTTGTAAACGTTTTTGATTATCAGCCTTGAACCTTAAAAAATCGTCAAAATTTTGAATAGGATTCACTGCTTTTTGACAGTGCTTGAAATTTGCCAAAACAGAATAACAATCTAAAGCCTTAGCTTGCTGTTGAATTTCGCTATCAACATTAAAATGATAGAAACTTGTCCCTGATTCGAGCTTAACGATATTAATTTCAGAATCTTTGTTGATGAAGATGCTGTTTTTATGCGCGCCCTTTTGCTTAATGCTATTTGCAATACTTGGGACATAGCGGGAAAAAGCACTTACGTTTTTTTCAAATCGTGCTTGTATTGATTTTGCCTGGGCTAGTTCAATATCAGTTTGTTGTTTTTCATTTTTTGCTAAGTGAAGTCTTATATCATTTTGCATAGTCACACTTGTTGATATTGTTTAATTGCTCGAGATGATTTAGCAACGCTTGATAAGGCATCTTTGGCCACATCACGAAGTGCAGATACCTGCTCAATTAATAGCTCATTAATCTTCACTTCTAAGTTCGCAAACTGTTTGCGCTGCTCTGTTTTCATACTCTTAAGCAATTTATCGACCAACTTGGCTCGTTGTTCGACTAATATCTTCAAATGTAACTCATCTACCATTTCAGCATCAAAACAATCCTGAAGAGATTGATTGATGCTGCTTAGTTCTGGTGGGGTGTGTGCGTGATTGAGATTCAATCTCAAACCTTAAGCTTTTGCTTGGGCATAAGCCTGCTGTTTTGCGGTTTCGGGAATTTGCGACCAACTCTCTTTTATTGGATAAAATAATTCGCTAACCTCTGAGATGACCTCTTTGCCATTTTCACTCGACAAAGAAGACAGTTGCGTTAAAAAGTAGTCGTACAGCGAATATAAGTTTTGCGCAACTTCACCCCCGACTTCCATATCTAATGTATCTCTGAGATTAACAAAAATAGCAATGACTTTAGAGATGTGTTCAGAACGTCCTTGCAGATCATTACGTTCTATACAGCCCTTTGCATAAGCCAGTTTGTCGAGTGCGCCTTGCATCAACATTAGTGTTAATTTATGCGGATCAGCATTGATAATATCTTGCTTTAAGGTGCCTTTTTTATAGGCGTTTATTGCTTTAATTGACATACTACAGTCCTGATAATGCGGTGAATAATGCGTTGCCCGTATTTTGCAACCCGGCAACCGTTGAGTCCAAACTGAGATACCGTGCTCTTAGCGTAGACTCTAAGCTTTCCATTCTTAATTCAAAGGTTTCGCGCTCTGTTTCTAAACTACTTTGTTGGTCTGAAATCGAATCCTCGCGAGATTTAATTAAGCCTGAGCCTTGAGTATATTCTTCAGTAAATGCAATCAGCCGAGTGGCAATACCATCCGTGCCTGTGAATATCTTGCCAATATCATCAAAGTTGTCGTTAAGTGCATCGTCTAAACGCTTTGAACCAGAGCCTAAACCGAAATCGGTTGAGCCAACCTCCAGTTTGCCATCAGCTGTAAGTTCAATACCTAATGCAAAAAGGCTACCAATAGTTGAACCGGGAACATTACTTCCCAATATATTTGATAAACCTTGTTGAATACCTCGAATCATAGAGTCACCCGCTAAGGCGCCGTCATCATCTTCGTCGGTCTCACCATAGCTCGTTAAAGTTTCAAACTCATCAATTAGCGCATTGTATTTATCAACGAAATCGGTAATGTTTTCTTTTAATAATTCAGTATCAAAACCGATGTTCAAACGCGAAACGATGGGGTTACCTAAGTCATCGAGGTCGGATAACTCTTTTGCGTCGAAGCGTACGTTTTGAATGGTGTTTTCAAACTTATTGGTATCGCTTTCAACGCGAATACCGTCGACCGTGGCAACCGCATTTTGAGCGCTAAGCACAGGCGTGAGGTAAGTGGCTGTTTCTGCTGCGTCTGTGGTCGATAGCGTGTTGAGTTCAGCGTTGTTGTTTGTATTTACAATCGATAAATCATTGTCTTGCCCAGTGATTGTTGAAGTAAATACAAGTTTTGAGCCGCCTGCTGCAGTTCCGGTATTGATGATGTTTGCAGACACGCCAAAGTTATTTTCGTCATCGTTAATTTGTTGGCGCAGTTCTTCTAAAGTGGTACCCGCGGCGACTGAAATAGTAAATTCATCACCAGTGTTGCCAATTTTAAAGGTAAGGTCAGCACTACCGGTAGTTAATACAACAGAATCAGAGGAAGCATATGCTCCATCGGCTGTTTCAACCCGGCTACCGCGCGCCATTTGTGTGATTGCAATATCGTACACGCCAGTTACGGCGGAGTTACCTGGGCTTGCAGTAAATGGCTCGTTTGATTCGGAAGGGTTTTCTATAACGGGGTCTCTCCCGCTGAGATTGTTACCATCTTGCAAGGCTTTCATGGCGTCTTCAAACTCTGAAAGTTTAGACTTTACCTTACCCAGGCCAGATATCTCTTGTTCGAGAGTTTCTTCACGAGCATTCAACCTTGCCTCTTTTGGACCACGTTCAGCAGCTAATAACTGCCGAACAAGGCCCTCTAAGTCTAAACCCGACCCAACGCCTAAAGATTGAATGCTCATGTTCTACCTCATATTTATGCTTGTCTGTCTATTAACACCCCTACTTGGCTGCCAACATTCGACTCTAATTCTCGGACACGCTCGGCAAAATTTAGTACCTCTTCGGTAGGTATTTGCCGGATCACATCACCGCTTGCCGCATCTTTTATCGTTACAACAGGTCTTTCTGTTGCTTCATCTACACTAAAGGAAATTGCGGTTCCCTTTGTTTGTAAAAACTCACCTACGCCCTCAAACGCAACAGATAAGTCGATGGATTCCTCACTGCTGTTCTTATCGGCCTGAGCATCACTATTCTTTAGCTTTTTCTGCTCTTCGAGCCGTTGCCGTTCGGGTAACTGCGACACATTTTTATCTAAATTTTTTACCTGCTGAGTAAGCGCTGGATTTTCACTTTTGGTGAACTCACTTACTCCGGTGGGCATTCCCACAAGGTTATTACTGCTAAATGTTTTTTCATTGACAATACTTGCTTGTTCTCTAGCAATATTTTGACCAATTTGCGAATTAATATTGTCCATAATTTTCTCCTACGCCTTTTGACTAATAGAAAAGGAAGAGCGGTTGCACCTGAATCCTTGGTGAACCGCCCGTTCAACGCAACTATTACCGAACACTTACTATAAAACTCAGTGCACGAGATTGTGCTAAAACGGTTAATTAATAGAGTCCGAAATACCTTTTTAACCTAACAAAGCCAAAGCAGATTGCGGTGACTGTGACGCCTGAGCCAGTATTGAAATAGACGCCTGCTGAAGTATTTGATTTTTCGTTAAATTAGCGGTCTCTTTTGCAAAGTCGGTGTCCATAATTTGGCTTCTGGCGCTTGAGATATTTTCAGAGACATTCGACAAGTTTCTTATGGTTGACTGAAAGCGATTTTCTACCGCACCAAGGTCTGATCTTACTCCATTAATTGCACTCAAAGCAGTATCGATTGTGCCCATTGCCGTTGCTGCTGCGGCCGCGGTACTTACACTTGCACCACCAACCCCTAAACCAGTAGCGCTGAAACCTGCAGTTGCAATATTCGCTGCTCGTAAATCTACGCTAATGGTTTGTGTGCTTTCTGAGCCCACTAAAAAGCTTGCATTAACGGTTCCGTCAAACAAATTCACGCCATTAAACTCTGTTGCAGTAGCTATTCTTGAAATTTCTAATTTAAGTGCCGACACCTCAGTGTTCAATGCATTGCGATCTGCAGCAGAATTAATCCCGTTTTGAGATTGGACTGCCAATTGACGCATGCGCTGGAGCATATTGGCGGTCTCACCTAATGCGCCTTCTGCAGTTTGTGTCATTGAAATAGCGTCGGTTGCATTTCTAACGCCTTGATTAAGGCCTTGGATTTGAGACGTCATGCGCTCAGCAATTTGAAGGCCAGCTGCATCATCAGATGCTCGGTTTATGCGCTGTCCTGATGAGAGTCTCTCAAAAGACCTACTAAGTGAGTTTGAAGAATCAAACAATTGTCGTTGTGCGTTTAACGCAGAAACGTTGGTGTTTACTGATAATGACATACTACCTCCATAAGCCAGCATTGCGTGAACGTTAACATGGCGTTTCACTGGCTACTTTTCTTTTATACCGCTGATGCTGGGTCACTACTCCCACCATCATTGGCCCTCATTTTAAGCAATCCAAATTTAGATTGAATTACCTCTCAACTAAGGGTATCGGCCGGGTCAGGAGGATCTTTAGAAAAAATAAGTAAAAATACTTAAAATTATTTAACTAATTGAAAAATATGGATTTTTTAATATACCCCATGTCATTTTCATAAAGGTGGGAAGCTCTAAAATATTGCTGTGATGCAGAAATTTACGATCGAAATGGCTTCGGCTGTTGTTTTGGGAGATTACCGCCTTCGCGCAATGCTGTTCGCTTAACGAAAATCGTCATTCCTGCGCAGGCAGGAAACTCCTAAATATTGCTGTAATGCGCAAATCTACGGCCTTTAAG
>CAYQMI010000088.1:0-14882 GCA_964418575.1 uncultured Glaciecola sp. | reverse complement strand
ATCATTATTAGTCTTATTTATTCTGTCAGCATCTTTAGGATACAGGGAGGATAGTATTCTCTTAGCCTCTTCCTGATCGATCTCTAGTTTAGATTTAATTTGTTCAATTTCGTCTGTTACTTTCTGTCGAGAGGTTTGCTCATTAAACAAATTCCCCATCGCCGCAGTAACTGCACCATTAGCAAATTTTCCACCCGTTGCTTTGGATATGGTGCCGCCGATAATACCTGCGATAGTTACCTCGGCTACATTATAGCCACCCAATTCAAAATCTGTACCACCGATACCAGCAAATTGTGGGGTTAAGCCCTTTGTTATGCCTGCACTGAAAAAGCCATGACCAAATTTACCACCTTGCAATGTAGACGCAATTCCGCCTACAACAGCGTGAGCCGCGATATGGTTAAATCCATTTTGCAACCCCGCCCCAAAAAACTTACCCGCCTTTGTGAAATGCCCGCCAATTTTTTGGAAGACTTTACCCGTTGCATATGCGATTGCTCCGGCCCTTATCGATGCCCCTAAACTGCCAGTAATAGCATATGTTTGAGCGGCGTTGTATGCCCCCAAACAGGCTGGTGCTGCTGGACCACATGCAATCCCAATACCTAGTTGTACGGCTGCGTTTAAAATGGGTATACGAGAGATGGCACGTAAAATATTTCCCGTTGTGGCCTGCCAGAGTCTTCCAAGCCCCCTGGCTAACTTTTTGAAGAAGAAACCACTCGGGTCGGTATAGCTCATCGGATTATTTAATACATAAGAGTAGCGATTATAATTCTGGCTATTATTCGGTGCCTGAATAAACGGATCAGCTTGCAAGAATCTCCCAAGCGTTGGATCGTAGATCCGACCCTTCATATGGACTAGTTGCTTCTCTATCGATCGCTATAAGCTAGCAATAATGAGGTGTTCAGCCAAGACTTATTTGTTCACAAAATACACTACGGTACGAATAAAGGCTAACGTTTAGATAAGTGCTTCATAATATCTTGTGAAGTATGCAAAACAGCTATGATGATGGGGGAATTTGAATTTCGCACCATGTAAAATATAAAGTGCGCTTTTATTCTACAAAAATATACATCAGGCACATTTTTAGAATAAAGCTTAGGGATTAGTGTATCCGAGCCAATTTCTTTCAGTTTTTGCTTGAGTTCGGAGCGGTAAGCCTCAACTTGTTTATCGCCCCACTTTTTACGGGTGTACCGAATGATGTGGCGAATGTCATTTTCAGCTTCTTTTGTTAGCAAGTAAGCTGACATATTTATTCTTTTAGTTCATCATCAAAAATAGCATCTATATTATTTTGAGATATCTCACCGTTAAGCGCGCTATTTTTTCGGCGCAATAATAATGCTTCTAATTGGTTAAAAGCTTCCTGCTCCTTTTGATTCGGCAAAGCGCTTTCTAACACATATTCCTTAATACTTTTGCCTTGAATGGCAGCTGCCGCTTTTAGAAATTGATGCTGTTCTTGTGAGATTTCAATAGATAGTCTCATATTTAACCTGTTAGCAAATTTTTATAAATTACAGCACTATAACAACATATTGTCAATTTGTTGTTATAGTGCATGAGCTTTCACCTATGAGATTAATGGCTAATTTGGTCCATACAGTTATTTTCGGAGAACTTTTGACATCCATCATTAGCGGGTTATATTTGGTTTTGTAAGAAATGCGGCACAACTAGTCCATATGAACGGTCGGATCTACGATACAACTTTGGGTCGGTTTTTATAGGCAGCGTAATTATTCTAGGAATATGGGTTACTTAAAATGGGAGAGTTACACAGGCAGCTTAGAAAAATCTGAAATTGAATGAAAAACCCTACCAAGCGTCAACTGCCGCACAGGCCGCTCAAAATAATCGTGATGACTTCATAGATTCTACAAAGAGGTTACCGCAAAGTATGCAGTCTCAAAATACGAACGGAATAGTAACTTTGATATAATCGCAACATCTCAAATAGCCTTATGCAAAAGTGTGACGAGGGTTTGCAACGATTTGGTCACGCCACGGTCACGAGCAAAAAATAAAGCATAAATTGCAGAGTTAGGGTGTCGGTCAAAACAAACAAAAATATCCGGCCCTGCGAGACTCGAACTCACATTTCCAGCTTAGGAGGCAAGCGTTCTATCCTGTTGAACTAAGGGCCGCCAGACATTTTTATTATTTTGCGACATTTTGAACAGAGTGACAACCGTGACCGACAGCCAACGTGACAAAAACATCGCATGACCCTCACCTTAGGAGGCATCCGTTCTATACTGTTGAACTAAGGGCCAGCAGATTTACTTTTGTTAGTTTGCTTTAAAAAAAACAGCCAGCGCAACTAAAGCACTGGCACTTGCTCATGTATAAAGCCTTACTTAAACACATCAGTATTTACCGCTCTTTTTTCTAAAAAGGCGGTGAATGCTTCTTTTGCCGCTGGCGTATCAAATGCCTGCGCGAATATTTTCAATTCTTTATCCATATGAGCCTGGGTGGCTTCTTTTTGATTACGCAATAAGGCTTTGCTTTGCTGCATCGCCCAGCTTGGTTTAGCAACAATTTTTGCAAGAGTTTGTTCTACCACATGTTCCAACTCACCGCTTGCTACAACTTTAGATACAATCTTGTATTCGAGGGCATCTGCGGCACTGAACATCTCACCTAATAGTAAAAGCTCAGCAGCTTTTAACGAACCACAAAGGCGAGGCAAAATAAAGCTTGAAGCAAACTCAGGTACCATTCCCAAATTAATAAAAGGCATTGAAAATTTTGCCGATTCATCGCAATAAACAAAGTCACAATGTAGCAACAGGGTTGTGCCTATACCAATAGCTAAACCTTGCACCTTAGCAATTACCGGCAGAGGGCAATGCAGCAGGGCACTCATGAATCGATAGGTGTGAGTCAGTTCTTGTTTACCGTCTTCTGATAAAAAATCTTTAATATCGTTACCGGCTGTAAAACACCCTCCGCTGCCTTGAATTAAGATTGCTCTGGCGCCTTGCTCGCTGGCGCCTTCGATGGCAATCGCCATATCTTTATACATTTGCTGGGTAAGCGCGTTCTTTTTATCTGTGCGCGCCATGGTAATGGTTAGTACTTTGTTTTTAAGCTCGGTGTTTATCATTGTGTAGCCCACTACGTTTATGTTTTACGTGACTTTTATTGCCTCATCATACCACTTAAATACTTGCGTACAACGCTGATACCTGATGACTAACTATAAAGTGTTTTTATTCAAATAGGCCTATGTGCTGCGTAAAGCTTTTGCGTAAACTTATTTTCAATAGCCAATATTTACCTGAGATATTCCCTTAAACGATGATCTGCGTTACTTTAATTTTTGAACGCGCTATTTCTGTGCGCCAGAATTGAAGAGCTCTATTTTGACAAACCAAGCCATACAAAAAGTTGTGATTGTGGGTGGTGGAACCGCTGGTTGGATGACAGCAGCTGCTTTATCCCATTTTTTAGATGAAAAAAAATGCAGCATTCAACTTGTTGAGTCTGAAGATATCGGTACCGTGGGTGTTGGCGAGGCAACTCTACCTCATTTACGCTTTTTTAATCAAAAGCTGGGAATCGATGAACGTGAGTTTATGCGTGAAACGCAGTCCACCTATAAACTCGGCATTGAGTTTGTAAACTGGGGGGCACTTGGCAAACGATATATGCATGCCTTTGGGGAATATGGTCAAGTTTGCCAAGGTGTGCCGTTTCATCATGCATGGCTGCGAGCTCATCAACTTGGCGAGGCTCAGTCATTAAGTCACTACTCTTTAGCGGTGAATGCCGCACAACAGAATAAGTTTCAATTTCCCAGCGATGACTTAAGCTCGATACTATCGAAATACTCTTATGCCTATCACGTGGACGCTACTTTGTATGCAAGATACTTACGTAAACGCTCAGAAGGCTTAGGCGTTGAGCGTATAGAGGGCAAGGTGGCGAAGGTTGAACAACACCAATCGACAGGGTTTATTCAGTCGGTGCTTTTGGAAAGCGGCCAGATTGTTGAAGGAGATTTATTCATCGACTGCTCTGGTTTTAGAGGGCTGTTAATTGAACAAACGCTGCAAACGGGTTATCAAGATTGGAGCCATTGGTTGCCGTGCAACAGCGCGCAAGCGGTTCCTTGCGAGCGGGTAGAGCCACTTATACCTTACTCAAGAGCAACAGCGCATGATGCCGGCTGGCAGTGGCGCATACCTTTGCAACACCGCACTGGCAACGGCTATGTTTACAGCAGCGATTTTATCTCTGATCAACAAGCCAAAGATACACTGTTGAATAATCTTGATGGTAAAGCTACACGAGAGCCGATTCAGTTGCGTTTTACTACCGGTAAACGTAACAAATTTTGGCATAAAAACTGTGTTGCAGTGGGTTTATCGTGTGGTTTCTTGGAGCCTTTAGAGTCCACTAGTATCTTTTTGATTCAAGAGGCAATAACGCAGCTTGTTGAGCTTTTCCCTCATAAAAATTGTGACCCGCTTTTAGCCGATGAATTCAATCGTTTGATGGATGCAGAATTTGCGCACATTCGCGATTTTTTAATCGCGCATTATCATGTCACTGAACGCGATGATACGCCGTTTTGGCAGTACGTTAAAAATATGCCTATCCCCGATTCATTGCGGCATAAACTCGATATTTATAAGCAGCAGGGGCATGTCATTCATTACGCCTCGGGCGAGTTTGGCGACCCAAGCTGGCTGGCGGTTTTAAGTGGTCAAGGCCTGTCGGCAAAGCATTATCACCCGTCAGTTGACACTTTAGCTCCTGAGCAGCTAAAAGCATTTTTGCAGCAGCAGCACTTATTAGTTGAGCAAGGCGTTTCGCAGATGCAGGTAAATGAATCGATGCTAAGCGCATACCTGCAGCAAGGCAGCAAGCTGCAAAATAAGTCATACGCTGGAGATAGCCTTTATGGGACGAAAAGTTATGGAGCAAAAAATTAGTGACTGACTCACTCGAAAGGATAGCTGTTCTTGGCAACACTCCAGCAGCTTGGGTCTCGGCTGTGTTTTTAAAAAAACGTTTAAATACCGAAGTTGTAATAGTGTGCCCGCCCGCAGAAGAGAGTCGCTTTAAGGTTGCTCAAGCTGAAACCTTTACGCCCGAGCTAATGCACATGCATACTTTGTGCGGCCTACAAGAGCAACACTGGTTTTTGCCAAGTGGCGCAAGCTTTCAAACGGCCACACGTGTGCTCGGGCAAACTCGAACGGGAGAAGATATAGACGCCATGCTGCCTTTTTCGGCTACAGGTTCGACCTTCAATGGAATAGATTTTCATCACTATGCACTTAAAGCCGGCTTTCGTAATTTAGAGTCGCATTCTCTTGGCGCATCGATGGCGAGGGCAAACAAGTTCGTTCATCCAGTGCAAGACCCAAGTTCGATATTTTCAAGCTTTGCCTACGGTATGGCCGTAGATGTCGCAAAATATATATCGCTAATGGTGAAATACGCGCAACATTTAGGAGTGAAGGTGGTGTCAGTCAATAACCTTCAAACCTCAATAAAGGACGGGATGATTGAGCATGTGCTGCTACCCGAAAACCGTCATTTATCGGCAGATTTATTTATCGACGCAAGCGACGAACAATCTGTACAGGCGAATCTTCATAAACCCTTATGCACAAACTTAAATAGCCAAGACAAAATACTGCTAGCCAGCAGAAATCAAGAATTTGAAGCCAAAGTGCACAACACTATCTCGACTACCGAACTAGGTATCCTGCACTCAAACCTTCTTCCCGACAATATAACTTACACTCTTAAATATGACTCAGCGCAATTTAGTAACGAGCAGGCTCATCAATACTTAGCTAAGCGAACCAGCAATAGTCCAAATCACTTGCCGTATTATATTAAAGACATACGCCCTGTTCAGCGTGAAGATTATTGGGTCGCAAACTGCGTAGGAATAGGGGAGGGCTTGGGTAACCCGTGCCCAGATTACTTTGGCAGTATTGAACTGGCTATCAGAGATATTAATCGATTGATTGATATTTTTCCTGTAAACGCCAACTACGAAATAAATCGCACCGAGTACAACCGAGTAACTAGCGAAAGCGTTGAGCGCTGTCTCGAGTATCAGCATACGTTTAGTTTGCTCATAAGTGGCACCAGTAAAAACGAAAGTAACAATACACAAAAGGCTCTTGCTACAAAGCTAAATTTGTTCAAAGCTAGAGGCCATTTAGCTGAGTATGAAAACGATCCTATTCCGAGGCACGCTTGGATAAACCTTTGTATGTACTGCGGATATAAACCCGATGCATACCACGCTCTGATTGAGAGTAGCGATACTGGAAAAACTTACCAAAATATTGAACAGATAAAACAAATGATCGCGCAAAGTATCGCGAAGTTACCAAGTTTAAGTGAGTACCGCCAAAAACTCAGCGCAAGGAGCTAATCGCAGTTGATGTGAATCCATTCACTTCAATACAGCTTATCAGCTAGCTTGTAGTTCAAGTTTAAAAGCCAGCTCTTGCCTTGGCAGCTGTTAACACTTTGTTATTAATTAATGCCGCCATTCCACTTCAATTTTTAGTCTTTTATAAAGTTTATGTGCGCTTAACCTGTTGCATAAACTTTGCACTATTTGTTTTATAAAATCTTATTACTAAATTGTTTTTTTTGAGCGCGAAATTTTATTTGTTAAACATCCAACAGCTATTTATGAAAATGTTTTTATATTTTCGCAGACTGACAACACCCGATGGTTTTTTCCTGATATATGTCTGAAGCCATAATTTATAGGTGTTTGATAGATTTAAAAACCTACGCTAAGAGAGTAATTGCTTAATGCAGAAAATTCACTTTTAGATGTTATAAAATTTAGTATTAATATTACTTAATTTCTTTTTAAAATTTAGGTCTGTTACGTTTTTTTGTTAATTTTCATCATTAAAAGCCTAAAAAGTTGCATCGGCAGCTTATTTTGTTCTACCCGCTTGTTAACATCGAAATTACGGCGATTACAACTTGTTTACAAATAAAACTGATTGGTTTAGTTTGACGATGACGCTTTTTTTACCTCCTGTGGACACGAACATAAATAAACACAGCTGGTTTTACCTTAGCGGCGATGTAACGAAATGATATCTACAGCAAACCGTCAGTAAATTGCACACACCAGGTCGGCAGCAGCAGGTACATAAGAATTCCAAAATGGGAGCCACTCATGGTCAAGCACACAACAACACATTCACATTCGCAAAAAAGACTTTTTCGTAGAAGTCTGGTTGCTTTGGCAATAGCAGGAATTTCTTCAGGGGCCTATGCTCAACAAGCACAAGAAGCGCCAGAAGAAACACAGAATTCTCAAGAAGAAATGGTTGAAATTATCGATGTAAAAGGACAGCGCGGTAACTTAATGCGTGCGTCTGACATGAAGCGAGAGGCGGGTACTTTCCTTGATGCAATCGATGCTTCAGATATTTCCGCTCTACCTGATACTAGTATTACTGAGGCACTTCAACGTGTGCCTGGTGTAGCAATTGAACGCTTCGCTGCTCGAAACGACCCTGACCACTTCAGTACCGAAGGAACAGGCGTTGTAATTCGTGGTTTAAGTCAAACCCGAAGCGAGTTTAACGGCCGTAGTGCATTTAGCGCAAACTCTGGCAGTGGCTTGAGCTTTGCCGATGTTCCGCCGGAACTGGTGGGTAGTGTATTAGTTTATAAAAACCAAATGGCTGAAATGGTAGAGGGCGGTATTTCAGGTACCATTAACCTGAATACTCGAAAGGCTTTTGATAGCGCAGATAGAGTGTTTGCTTTTAACGCAGAATATTCTTATGGCGACTTACGTGAAGAGGGCGCACCGCAGTTTTCGTTTTTATATAGCGACCGTTTTCAAACCGACGACATGGGTGAATTCGGCTTCTTAGTAAACTACACCAACTCAAAAAATAAATTCCAGTCGGACGGTGTGCAAAGTGCAGTGGCATGGGACGACCGTTCGTTTAATAGTATTGATGATGGGCGCGGTAACAATGCGCTCTGGATTTTAGGTAATGTAAAAGATGCCAATGGCAACGAAGTCATTGGTGCTGATGGTAACCCCATTCCTCAGCGCGTAGTGCGCGGTGCGGGTGCACGCTCTAAAGAAGATGATAGAGAACGCCAAGGTGGTTCTGCTTCAATTCAATGGAGAAGCCCAGACGAAAATACTTTGGTTACCGCTGAATATATTCGTTCTGATTCATCTCTAGAGTGGCAAGAGCGAGTTGTAGAGTATCAGCGTAACGATGATGCCGTGCTTACTCCTGTAGAGGGCACACAATTACAGTTTGACGAAAACGGTTACATGACCGAAGGTTTCCTCACTGCAGGTGCTGCATATCGTAGTAATGTGCCGGGCAACGACCCATTTGGTCGTTTACAAAATACCAGTAACTGGGGCGATTCAAACAACCCCGATTTTTGGACGCTTTATGGTGGTTTGATTGAGACCAGTTCGCGTTTTCGTCGTGACGAAAATGTCGTTGAAGACTTCTCGTTAAATATTAAACAAACCGTTGGCGAAAATTGGTTCTTAGAATTCGACGCCCAACGCGTTGAAGCTACCGCAAATACCATCGACCACTCGGTCTTTATGGGGCAGCACGCCGTGGTTTATTTTAAAGACCAAGGCAGTGATGTAGCAGACCTCGGGTTTTATGATCCTAAGTATTCACCCAGTGCAGACTTTGTGAGTGAACTACCGATGAACAGCCCTGACAACGCCTACTGGCGAGCAGGTATGCCGCATTCGACCGACAATGACGGCAACGAGACCGCCTTTATGTTTGATGCAAAATACGTATTTGACAACGGCGTAATAGAGTCGATTAAAAGTGGTGTGCGTTATTCAAAACGCGAACAGACTACACGTGAATCAGCATATCATTGGAAAGCGCTTAAGCCGCATTGGTCGCCAGGCGGTCCGGGCTTTGTTAACGATGTATCAGTTCCTGAATTAGCTGCGCTCGCAGACTATTATGAGGTGATTGATTTTAGTGGCTTGCAAGATGGTGCAATTGTGCAAGGTGCACAGTTTATTGCCCCAAGTATGGATTTAGTGAGAAATTATGGCGTGCCAGAGTATGCCAACTTACTCAAAAACCTTGGTTTGATTGGACCTGCAGACCCTTATACATTGCTTAACGAACGTTTTGATACTGAAGGTAACCCAACGGTAAATGGCAGTAACTATTTAGCCGAAGAAATTAACTCAATCGAAGACACCAACACCGCTGTTTATGTGCAGGCGAATTACGCATTTGAGCTAGGTGATGTGATGATCGACGGTAACTTTGGTGTACGCTATGTAGAAGTGGATACTGAAACAGACGGTTTCTTAATTTTCCCTAACTACACGCTTGAGTATTTTGAACAGCGTAATCCAGAGGGGGAGATATTCCGTCCAGAAACAATCCCCGAACTTGCCCTCCCTGCTGATGATCAGGCTTACGGCAGTGGCTCGGCTATCCCGACCACATTTAGCGATACCTATACTAACTTACTACCGAGCTTTAACCTTAGGGCTGAAATTCAAGACAATATGTTTATTCGCTTCGCGGTGTCTGAAGCCATTGCCTTCCCGAATTTAGGTAACCGACGTGCCTTCTTGCGTGTCAGTGCTGATAACATACAGGCAGAGCGGTCGCCTTTGCTAGATGAAAACGGCGATCCAGTCCTAGATAGCAGCGGCAGTGTGATTCAACAGGTGGATAGCGCAAGCGTAAACTTCTTTGAAGCGCAAGGTGGCAATCCCAACCTTAAACCGATGGAATCGATAAACTACGACTTATCATTCGAATGGTACTTTAACGACAGTGATAACTTTGTATTATCGTTATTCTACAAAGATCTTGAAAACTTCTTCGTATCAGGCTCTCGCTTAGAAGACATTACCAATGTTGATGCAGGTGTGACTAAAAACGTACAAATAAACGGTGCGACAAATGGCGGTGAAGGGTCAATGAAAGGATTCGAAGTATCCTATCAACAATTCTTTACTGGTTTACCCGCGCCATTTGACGGCTTAGGTATGCAAGCAAACTATACTCGTTTGCTATCTGATGGTGTGCCCAACCCTGATTTAGAGGGCGGTGTTTCGCTCGATACACAGGCAGGGGATTTACCACTTGAGCAGTTATCTAATCACACCGTCAACTTTGTCGCTTTGTATGAGAAAAACGCTATAAGCGCTCGTTTGGCTTACAATTGGCGCTCTGATTTTATGCTAACATCGCGCGACGTTATTACGCGCAAGCCGGCATTTAATGAGTCAACTGGTCAGTTAGATGGCTCTATATTCTATAGCGTGACAGATAACATCGATGTGGGTTTACAAGCCGTAAACTTACTCGATGAAACAATTCACGTCACCATGCTCCAAGATGGCGAACGCTTAAATCGCTCTTGGTTTAACAACGACAGACGCTATTCACTTATTGTAAGAGGTCGATTCTAAGTACTCGATGCAAGATTTACATTAAGTAAAAGCAGTAATGAACGGCCTGTTGCAAATTGCAACAGGCCGTTACACACTAAGCCATTAGGTAAGATGTTGAATATAAAGGCTGTGTAAAGCAATATGCAAAACAAATCTGAGCAAGCAAAGCAAGACAATCGGATTCGAAAAGTCGTCATTCTCGGCGGCGGCAGTGCAGGGTGGATGAGCGCTGCATTATTGGCCAAGCAAATTACTACCGACTATTGCGATATTACCCTAATAGAATCTGAAGATATTGGCACCGTCTCTGTGGGCGAGGCTACCATTCCACAAATACTGCAATTTAATAAAGTCTTGGGTATTGATGAAAACGAGTTTATTACCCGCACCAACGCCACATTTAAGCTAGGCATTCAGTTTAAAAACTGGGGGCAAATAGGCGACGACTATATTCATCCCTTCGGCACACCCGGAGCGGCAATTGGGCCTTTGGCTTTTTATCAGTATTGGTTAAAAACTAAAAACTTAGGCAATCCGCATTCCTTAGAGCATTATTCTATAGAGGCCCGCGCTGCCCGTGAGGGACGCTTTATGCGACCCGCTCGAATACAAAACTCTCCGCTAAGTTCTATTGCCTATGCTTACCACTTTGACGCAACGCTTTATGCCAAGTTTTTAAGAGAGTTTTCTATTGAGCGCGGTGTTGAGCGTATCGAAGGGAAAGTCAGCAAAGTTAAACAGCGAAAAGAAGACGGCTTTATTGAGAGTCTCATGCTCGAAAATGGACAGATTATTGAAGCTGACCTATTTATTGATTGCTCTGGATTTAAGGGCTTATTAATTGATAAAACTCTAGGTGCTGAATATGTTGACTGGCGCCATTGGTTGCCTTGCGACA
This sequence comes from uncultured Glaciecola sp., assembly GCA_964418575.1. GTDB lineage: Bacteria > Pseudomonadota > Gammaproteobacteria > Enterobacterales > Alteromonadaceae > Glaciecola. The sequence continues at coordinate 3,525 of CAYQMI010000088.1, read as the reverse complement.
GCGCAGTAGTTGCGCCATGTAATATCAAAAACGGCACAAACCCAAATACCGTATCAACGGCGCATACCGCTGGCTGGCAGTGGCGTATTCCTCTTCAACACAGGGTGGGGAACGGCTGTGTTTACTCTAGCGCTTTTATGTCTAGAGATGAGGCCGTTGATAATCTTTTAAGCACCATAGAAAGCGAAGCGCTTGCAGAGCCTCGAGACTTAAAGTGGATCACAGGCTATCGCAAAACGCCTTGGGTCAAAAACGTGGTTGCTATCGGTTTGTCTGCAGGCTTTGTTGAGCCACTAGAATCTACTGGTTTGCATACCATTCAAAACTCTATTTCAAAGTTAATTGTGATGTTTCCAACACGAGATTTCGTGCAGTCAGACATTGATGCATATAATGACGTATCGGAAATTGAGTTTGCCCGTTTGCGTGATTTTATTATTCTGCATTACAAAGCCACACAGCGTGACGACTCTGAATTTTGGCGCTACTGCAAAGACATGCCTATCCCCGATACTTTGCAAGAAAAGTTCGACTTGTATCAAAACAACGGCAGATTTTGGCGTCGCGACAGCGAACTGTTTGGCGAGGGTTCATGGATTTCCGTATTTGCCGGTCAAAATGTTGTGCCGAAAGCGCCTCATCCTTTGGTTGATATATTAGACGAAGGAAAACTCAATGATGAAGTCAATCATATTGAATGGGTGCTTGCCAACTCACTTAAGCAAATCCCGCAACACTTTGAATATATTAATAAATATTGCGTAAAGCCTGAGTTTAAAAAAACCGGTTGATAGCAAAGCAATTCGTAACGCCACTATTGCCGCTCGGCTAAAGCTTGATGGCATTAAGTCTTGTTTTGCCACAGTCCTTATTCGGCGGTCAGTAGTTACTTCGAAGGAGAGTGATATGAAAACAATCAAATTTTATGTATTGCTAATGACTTTATTCATTTCGTTTCTGGCTTGTACGCAGGATGGCGATGCTGACCGAAATAAAGAGGTGGATGTCGCTTACGCCAAACTCCTTAGTTATCTGCCCGAAGGCGCGCAGTTAATTCATGTTCCTTATGCCGACAAGTTAAACAGTTATGGTGCGAATCACACCGTAAGCAGATTTGATGATGCTGAAGTTACCGGTGGAAAATTGATTCAGTTAAACGTAAAGCAAGCCGGCAAAAACGTGTGGGATGATGCGGTGACAGCCGACATTGGCGGAGAAATTAAAAGCGGCGACGTCATTTACATGATGCTGTGGGCGCGAATATCACCCACAGATAAAGAAAACGAGTCGGTGATGCTGCCAAACGTTAGCATTCAAAAAGCAAGTGCGCCTTACACAAAAATAGTCTCAGAGAACATTCAACTTACACCTGGCTGGCAAACTCTTGCCATGGCAGGCAAGGCGGTTGAGGATTACCCAAATTATGGGAGTCAGTTAAATTTTCCTATTGCCACAGGTAAGCAAATTGTCGAATTTGGGCCGGTGTTTGTTTTTAATCTCGGCCCTGATGCAGATATGCAGAGCTTGCCTTTTATCAATTAAAGCTTATTGCCTAGCCACATAGTCATTCGCTTGCACATCGCCTATGTAGCTGTTGTCGGCGGAGCCTACTGTGGCGGTGTTGCTAAACACCTGCTTTACCACCAATTCAGCGGGGTGCAAAACAAACTGATGATATTCTTGACCAAAGGGATCAGCAATTTGTTTAACGTTAAATAGAGTAAGCAGATCGCCAACTTGAACTTTATGACTGCGCCCTAAATTAATTTGCAACTGATTATTGGCCACTGCTAATACTCTACCCATCGTTGCCTCGCATCGAGTATGTTCCTCAATATCGGCAATGCTGTGTTGAATTTTTCTTACAATGTTTTGACCGTACTGACTGGTCCAGAATTCTTGCGAGCCTACATCGACCGCCGCTCGGATATCAAATTCCCACAGCGCTTCAGAGCGATAGGTGTTGGAGACTAACTGTTCGCCCGTTGCGCCATTGAGAAGCGTGATCGTAAAGTCAAAGCTTCGGCTTTGTTGACTGTTTTTGTAAAACTCAAATGCACTAGGACGCTCCAGATTTACCGATATATCGTCTATGCTGAGCGTCAGCACATATTGCGTATTAGTTTTTTGAGCCAAAAACTTTGCGTGCTTTACGACATCTGCGTCGTACCATTCAAACACATAGGGCTCGATATGCGTTAAGCTTAAATCTGTGCTCATTTTACTCATGATACTTTGGTATTTAAGCGCAACTTCTTTGCCAAGCTTATGTATCTGTCCGTTTGCCGCTTGCCCTTCGTATCGAATTGGGAAATAGGTAGTCGAAATACGTTTGGTATAGTCAGATGCTGGGCACTGCGGCTGCTGCGCAAATATGTCTGCTCTTACCGATACCGTAACAATGCCGTTATGATAGATCTCATCCACTAACTCAACTGCCGAAACTTCACCAGTAGAGCGCACCTCAAGATGGTCGTCAAGCAACAGTCCATTGGTGATTTGTTGCACACTCGTGACTGAAGCCCCAGCAAACAACATTGCTTGTCTGATTGCCTCTTCGGTGGCTTGTTGTCGTGCCTTTCCTTTATCGCCATTGACAACAACAGCTTGGCCGCTTGCTGAGAACCAAGCAGCATGAGTGTCGATAGTAAGCATAAACAAAATTAAAAGCACTGATATGCGTGCCAGATACGTGAAACAGGTATTCATTTTGCACTCCGTAAATCTGCAAGCGCTAGTATGCCTTTTCTAGCGTCATAATTTAGATACTGTGGATTTTGTATTACATGCACTTACAAGTACTGTGCCACTTATTAGTGAGAAGCGTTGATAGGCACGTTAGCGACGTCAAATTAATCCTAATTTATAATTAAGAAAGCGAATTTATGATGAGCAATGGCATAAGCTTTGCTTAGTTGAAACAAAAGGGCAAAGTGCCTTTGTTAAGCGAGTATTATATTTATGCCACAACAATCAACTAAACAAACTCAAAGCTTAGGTGTGAATTCATCACCGGTTTTCAGCGTAGCTAAACGCTTAAACAAGTGCTTGCTGCAGTGTGCTTGCGCAATTTTTTTGAGTGTGAGCGCTAGTGGCTGTGGGTCGATGATTGCTAAACATGTTGAGTGGGAAACTATTCAGCCCGAACGCTACCCGGTATTGAATGCAGTAGGATATGCTCCTATTGACGCGCAGTTAGGTTTAAATGCTTCGAGTAAACGCATTCAAGCGATGAAAGCATCAAAACTAGACGCCTATCGCGAGCTAGCCGAGCAGGTGTATGGACAGAAAGTTGACGGTGAGCAGTCTCTCGCCAACATGGTACTTACCAACAACGAACTAAAATCGACAGTAGAGGGCGTGATACGTGGCGCAAGAGTCGTAAAGAGTTACCCAGTAGGAGATGATACTTACGCCACTGAGTTAGAACTCGACATGGCAGTGGTTTACGATTTGTACTTAAGCACCGCAAAACCAAGAAAGGTTCGTGACGTTAGCTATTACTAAAGCATTTGAAAATTAAAA
>CAYQMI010000087.1:0-15315 GCA_964418575.1 uncultured Glaciecola sp. | reverse complement strand
CCCCAAATCCGGCGCCCTCCCCTTCAAATTATGACAATCCGACGCAATCGCAAACACATGCCCATCCATAATTAGGTTTAGTGCCATTTGTTTAACATCGTCACCAAACTTTCCCATTAAGCTGCTGGCCGTTATTTGCAAAGGGCAGCCCATGTCTATAAATGGCTGGAGTTTTTCAGGGTGGTCTACAAAGCTTTTGTTGCGCTCTGGGTGCACTATAAGCGGGAGCACATTGTTTTGAATACACCACTGTACTAAATTATCGCTGCCATAGGGTATATCTGTTCTCGGAAATTCCAATAAAAATACTTTTTTGCCATTAAGCTCGCCTAACCAAGGTATTTGATTGCGCGCAATTAACTGCATTACTTCTATGCCTATGCGCACCTCTGCGGCAAGCTTTAGTTCTATGTCTAGGCCTTTGTCTTGTACTCTGGCCTCAAATACATCAAATTCTTCTTGCAGGCCGAGTTTGGTGTTGTTGTAACGGCCAATGTGTATGTGCGGGGTGAGTACCTGTGTGGTTACGCCTTGGTCTATTGCCATTTCGAGCATTGTAAAGGCCTCTGCGAGGGTTCTGGCGCCGTCGTCTACTCCGGGTAATATGTGGCTGTGAATATCTATCATATTAGGCCTTTACTGCCGCATCTAAATTAATCGTTTTCTTTTCGCCTGTGCCGTAATATTCACCCGCATAGTAATGGTCGCCGTAGTAACTCATTTTTTGCGGCTCCGCTAGCGTTAGCACGGCGCCAACCACATTCGCATTAAGTGCATGAAGGCGTTTAATCGCCTCTTTACTGGCTTTTATGTTGGTTACCTCAGCTCTTACGGCTACTATTACGCCGTCTACCTTACCGCCAATCACGGTAGCGTCGCTTACCGGCAAGGTAGGCGGGCCGTCAAGAATGATGTGGTCGTACTCTTTTTTAAAGGCATCGAGTGTTTGTTTAAAGCGCTCCGATGCGAGCAGCTCTATGGGGTTATGCGGAATAGTGCCGCAGGTAAGCACTCTAAAATTCGAATGAATACTGGGTTTGAGCAGAGCTTCTTCAAGCTCAATGGTCCCTGCAAGCACGTCGGTTAAACCTGAGCGTGGGGGAGCTTTTAAGTTTTTGGCTACGCTGGGTTTTCGTAAATCCACCTCCAACAACAGCGTTTTACCCATTTGCCCGTAGGAGGCGGCTAAGTTCATCGCAAGGGTCGACTTACCCTCCGAGCCCGTTGCCGAGGTTACTAATATAGTTTTAGGCGGGTTGTCTATATTCGAAAACATCAAACCGGTTCTTACGGTATTAATGCTCTCAGCAAAAACCGACTGTACGTCTTTTAAATATTGCAGCTCTGCTATGCTCGCTATGTCTTTTTTGGCGAGCTTTATGGTCATGCCTAAATTTGGAATTTTAAGCTGTTCTTCTACCGCTTCTGGGGTTCTAAAGGTGCTGTGCATAGCTTCGCGCACATAAGTGATCACCACGCCTAAAAACACACCCACAAACAAACTGAGCGCTAAAATAAGCATTACATTGGGTTTTATCGGAAATTCGGGAACGGTTGCCGAGTCAATAATTTGCACGTTGGAGGCATTAAAATCGCTTTTAATATTAGTTTCCATCAAGCGATTAATAAACGACTCATACACTCTGCGGTTATTCTCAACCTCGCGCTCGAGCGCCGTTAAGGTAAAGTTAGAGCCCTGTAACGATTGTATGGAGCTGCGCTCTTCGTTTAATAAAGTTTGTACGTTTGCCACTTGCTGCTGCGCCAGCCTGTAGTCAGACTCTATTCGGTCTACTATCTTGGTAATTTCTTGATCCAGGCTTGCCTGCACACTAGCCAATTCGCTGCGCGCGGCTATCATTTTGGGATGTTTTTCTTTGTAGCGCTGAAAGAACTCGTTTACGCGGCTTTCAAGGCGGGCTTCTTCTTGCACTAAATCACCGGTGGTGCGGTTTTCAAGCACGGGGGTAAGCGAATAAAACTCACTGGAACCAGGCTCTAGGTCTTTTATTTCGTCAAAGAGTTCTTTTTTAACGCTTAAATTCGTTTGCGCCTCTAGCAAGCGATTGCTTAAAAGCTGTATTCGGGCACTGGTGTCGCGCTCTTGTAGGCCCGAATCCATTATGCCTTGCTCCATTCTAAAGGCTTTAAGCTTATTCTCTGATTCAGTTAGCTGAGCTTTAAGCTCTGCCGACTGCTCGCCCAACCAGGCTTCGGTGTTTTTTACCTCGCCCAAACGCGCTTCTAGGCCAAATTGAATGTAGGCTTGTGCCACGGCATTTATAATATTGGTAGCAAGCTGTGGGTCTTCTGCCTCGTAGCTTATATTAATAATTTGGCTTTGACGTCCGCCGGTAACCGTAATGCCGCTTTGCACCATACCGGCAATCATAATTCTGAGCTCTTCATCGGTTTTTGGTTGGGCAACTTCTGAGTCTACAGTGCCTAATAACGCTTTAATTTCAGTTTTTAAATCGTTGAGGGTAAAGGAATCTGCGTTTTCTTGCTTGAGTATGGCTTGCTCTTGTTTGTACCAGTCTACTAAATTGAGTTTATCTACCACGGTTTCGGCAATTGCTCTGGACTGTATAATTTCGTATTGCGTTTCGTAAAATAAAAACACCATCGACGACGCTATGTATTGCTCGTCTCTGTTTGCCGCAGGCTGCTGTGGGTCAGCTAAAATTTTAGAGGTTGCCTGATAAATGGGCGTAGCCGTGGCCGCCACATATACGCCTATACCTAAACACAGCAAAGTAACAAACATAATCAGCCATTTGGCACGCTTTAAAGTGCGCCAATACTGACCAATATCTATGGTCTGCTCTTGTTCGAAGGGCTCTGCTTGATACATATTTGGCTTAAAATCCACTTTACTACCACTCTTTCCAACGCTCGCATGAGCGAATTATTTAACTGTTGCTAAGCTTAGTCATTTCTAAAAAGTAACGCCTAAAAAAAGCTTTCTTCAATGGTGATCACGTCGCCTGGGTTCACCATGGCGTTTAAATCTACTCTTACCGGTGCTGTTGTGCTGTTTTCAGGTAACAAATATATTGCGCTGCGCGAGGCGCGCTCGGTAAAACCGCCTGCAATGGTAATAGCCATTTGCACGGTCATGCCGTTTCTAAAGGGATAGCTGCCAGGTTTGTCTACTTCGCCATTTATATAAAAAGGACGAAATTCAATCATGTTCACCGACACGCGAGGCTGTTTTAAGTAGTCGGCTAAGAAAAGCTCGGTAAGCATGAGCTCCACCTCTGATACGGTTTTGCCTTTTACCTGCACCTGCCCTAGCAGCGGTACTGAAATAGTGCCGCCTTCAGATATTTTGCCTTCTTCTACTTCCAGTTCAGGCTCGTTAAATACCGTAACTGAAATCACGTCGTCGGTAGACAGGCGATACTGTTCTGCTGCTTGCACTTGTTGTGCGAGAGCATCTGCAGGGCTTAACGCGATGCAGAACGCCCAAACAGCGGGCAATAAAATTGATGATATGCTTCTATTCACTTATCCATCCTTTAGATTCAGTAAACTGCACTGGGATCATTGCTTTAACTGCGCCTGCATTGCTACTTCCTTAATACAAATGCGCTTGTTTAAATTTTGTTGTTCGTTGTTTCTCTTTATTGTTTATTGTTGCTGTTTATTGCTCACTATTAATCTAGAGCAATTATCACACCAATTGAAAATTGGTTATTATCAAACTGGTAAATCTCATCGTCGGAATCCCTCGAGCGATACTCGTATTCGGTAAATATCTCTAGCCACCTCAACGACTGATACGTGAGTAAAATTTGAGCCCGATTAGTGTCATCGCTGCGCTCTCCCCTACCCGAACCAAATTCGTCTTTGCGGTAATTGTATAAAAGCTTTAATGAGAGTCGGTTGCGCAATTGGTTTTTCCAGCTGATCTCAAAATCAGTGGTCTCTAGGCCTGCTAACACAAGCTCTGCGTTGTCTCTTGCGGTACGCGAAAGCGCAATATTCACGATGGAATCGGTGTCGGGGCGCCAGTCTATATCGCCAAAATAAGAGAGGCCATCGAGGTCTGCAATAAGGGGGTTGTCGTAGTCGGTATCTTGATAACCTACCCTAAGCGAACCTTCTGTTTTGGCTGTGGCCTTCCATGTTAATCCGGTTAAATAACTTATTTGTTCAAAAGACTGGTTGAAACCCAATACGCTGTCTGATTGCACATCTGCTGATCGCACTTCAAAAATTGCGCGCGATTTTGGTGCAACGCGATAATAAAAAGTGCCGGTAATGTCATCTATTGTGCGGTCGCGAAACGACTGATTATTGCCCGAATAATTAAAATCTTGCTTGGTATAAGATAGCACCGCCTGCCCGGGAGCGTCGTCGGTGCCATAGGCGGTTTGAATGCGTGCTTTAGTGCTGTCGAAATTGGTAAACTCTGTCGCGCCTTCTAACACGTTGTTATTAACGCCCGCTTCTTCGATTCTGTCGAGATATTGTAATTCGAGTTCGGCGCTCCACTTGGAGGTGATGCTCAAGTCGAGCTGGGCGTTAGCTTTGTGATTGTTATAGTTGATGTCAGAGTTGTCGGTAAATATCGCGTACTCGCCTTCATACTCAGCAGTAAACTGATGTTTTCCGTACAAGCCTGTGTAGCTAGCGGTAGGAGATAATTCGAATATAGTATCAGATACACCGTCGTTTACTCGAAACACGTTGTCGTCGAATACTGTTCTGAGGTCAAGCTCAAGCTCAACTCCCTCGCTTTGCGCAAGGCTAGAACCGACAAATACAAAACTTATAAAAGCTAACAGCGATTTGGTCGTTCTATTTAAAAATAAAACGCTCACTAACACACCCTCTTTTGCTCATCCGAGCGGCACTGCAGATATTCCCTTAAGCGTTGGGAATGTTATGTCGCTAGAGTTTGTGCGAACAAACTAAAGCAAAACAACAAATCATTATATTCGCTTAAATTTTAATCAAGTGTAGCAAATACTTAAAAACTTGCACGTGTTTTTATTGTTACCTGTGATTTGTATTACAACAGGGTTATGTTGCATATTTATTTCGATTGTTAATTGTTGATGTGATTTTTAATTAAGCAAAAGTAGCTCCCTCTTGCGTCATTTCTACCTAGCTATAAGAGATACTTTAGATATTAGACAAACAGCCCTAAGTCTGCCGCATTAAAGTTCCCAAGACCCGGTAGAGCCTGCCTAGTTTGGGCATCTGATAAGGCCCACCATCGCCCCAATGGCGAAGCGAATTGCTCTACCGCTAAAGTAGGAATTAAACGCCCGTTGCCCGCATCTAAGTCGTGTCCGAGCAAAGCAGGCGGCATATCACCAAAAATGTTTCTACCTCGCACGGCTGCGCCCATCACGATTTGATTTCCACCCCTGCAATGATCAGTACCGTCACCGTTAACTGTTAAGGTTCGACCAAAATCAGACGCAGTAAAAGTGGTGACGCTGTTCGATAAGCTTAGTTCTTGAATGGCAGCATCGAACGCTCGCATAAATAGTAGGAGGTGCGGTGGTTGTTTAGACGTATAGCATACTCATCAAAAACTTAAAAAAACAAGCTTTGCACTTAAAATTATGTGAGTTCAACGCAAAAAAAGAACAAATACTAAACAGTAAACAAAAGCGCCAAACAAGTATCTACGTGCTTATCAATCACCGATTTTTCACTTGCTTTTGCACCGGTCATTAGTTCGAACTCTGGGGCGAGGATAAAAGGCGCAGCAACAGCACTAGAGAGTATGTATTTAGCGTGCATCAAATCTACTTTTTTGAAACTACCGGCTTGCTGAGCTTGCTCTATAATATTCATAATCATGTCACTGTGGTGGCGTTGATGGGTGTCAACCAGCCATCTTAATCGCTCACTAGACTGCATACCTTCTAAGAATATTAAACGCATATATTCGGGTGCTTTTGCGGTCGCTTCGATATAGCCAGTCAAAACAGTCCTTAAGTATTCCCTGCCCTGCAAACTGGCTACTGACTCAAATAGGGCAGACAAATACCCGTCTAATTTTGCAAAGAGCTGATTAACACAGGCCTTCCAAAGCGTTTCTTTATTTTGAAAGTGATACACCAAAAGTGGCACCTTCACACCTGCATCACGCGCCACATCGCTCAATGATGTACCTGCATAACCAAGCGAAAAGAATCTTTCGCTACCAGCATTTAAAATCGCAAACTGTGTCGCTTCTTTCGCCTCAGAGCGCGTCATATTTGCGCCATCGGCATCATCTAATTTCATTTACAGAGTTCCTAATTTTTTACTCATTTTTTCATTGACAAACTAGTCAGTCAATGAAAAACTCGAATTTACTTAAACTTAACAATTAAATTACATCTACAGTTTTGCTTTTATGCTTTGTTCCTGCAAGCAATTTACAGCAAAGGCTTAGGATGAATTATAAAATAGTGCTGAGGCATTAACTATGTTTGACTTCGTTTTTGATTGGGGCAATAAAGTTTATGGATGGGCTGAGTCGGGAGAATTATTTCTGATCCTCTTATTCACTTACTTGAGCATGATTGCCATCGAGCGCATATTGTATATATGGATGAAGCCAAAGGAATTTAACGATAAAGATGGTTTAAATAGCATGACTATTTCAACCATTACGGCTATAACCGACGCGCTAATATTTGGTATCGCCTTTATTGCAATTTGGATATTCATTTACGAGAACTTCAGACTATTTACCATGCCAAACGTATGGTGGGCTTGGTTTGCTATATTTCTTTTGCACGACTTTTGTTACTACGCAGACCATTATATGAGCCACAGAGTTGGGCTTTTCTGGGCGTTCCATCATGTGCATCATTCTTCAAACGAAATAAATATCACCACAGCGTCTCGCGGTTTTTTAGTGGGCGCGCTTGCACAACCGGCCTATCTATTAATGCCATTGATGGGAGTAGACCTTATTCAACTTGCCGTTATCGCTTTTGTAAAAAACTTGTGGGGAATATTCAACCACACCCGATTAGTCGACAAAATGGGTGTTTTAGAGAAGTTTCTTTGCACGCCAGCGGTTCATCGAGTACATCATGGTACTCAATCCAAATACATAGATAAAAACTACGGTCAGGTTTTGTCTATATGGGACAAGATGTTTAATACCTTTCAGGCTGAAGAAGAAGAACCAGTGTACGGCTTGGTCACTCCTCTTAAAGGATACAACCCCTTAGTTGCCCAATTTGCTGGCGTGAATGCCCTCTTTCAAAAAGTACGTAAAGCACCCACCTTTGCCGACAAAATTAAATACCTTTATAAACCACCTAGCTGGGATCATGTGTTGCAGCGCGAAGTGAGACTATCGGACATGTTAAACGGCAAACCGACAAATTAGCCCCATATAAAATAAAACAAGGTTGTATCATGGAAAAAATAAAAACAAAACGGATTGCAGAATACGCCGTGTCTTATGCAGCACTTTGCATCGCTACATCGTTTTCATTCACAAGCCTTAGCGCAATTGCGCAAGACACCCAAAGCAACGCAGTAGAAGATGAAGTACCCGTCGAAGTCATCGAAGTAAATGCGCTCAGACGCGCAGCATCTATTCAGCAAGTTCCGGTATCGGTATCTGCCTTTCGAGAAGACCTGCTAAATAATGTGGGGATTCGAGACATCCGAGACTTAGAAAACCTGTCTCCGAGCATCGATGTGAGTACAGGTCAATCTGCTGCAACGGCAACAGCTATCAGTATTCGCGGCATAGGCACCGGCTCAGACAATCCAGGATTTGAACCTGCCGTTGGCATATTCATCGACGGAGTATACCGAAGCCGCACGGGTGTTGCCCTATCGGAATTACCTGAACTGGAGAGAGTAGAGGTCCTTAGAGGCCCTCAAGGCACGCTATTTGGTAAAAACACCTCTGCTGGTGCACTCACCATCACAACAAAAGCGCCTACTTTTGACCAAGAGGGTTATATTGAAGCGGCCATCGGTAACTTTAATGCAAGAGAAATTCAAGGGGCATTTAATCAGCCAATTAATGACGAATGGGCATTAAGAATAAATGGCTCTACTCGCCAGCGTGATGGCTACATTGAAGATGTAAACAGCGATCGCGAATTTAATGATATCGACCGATACACGCTTCGTGGACAAGCACTATATGAAGGCAGCGATATTACCGCTCGCTTTATACTGGATACAGCCTCTACTGACGAAAACTGCTGCGCCGCGATTAACATATTCACGGGGCCAACTGCTGCTGCAGTTAATGCTGGCGCAAGCTTTTTAGGGCTCCAAGGTATAGTTGCATCTGATATTAAAGACCCTCAAGTTGCTTACAGCCCTAATCGAGACTTAGGCGAAGAAGTGGATGAATGGGGCATGTCACTTGATTTGGAATGGGCACTTGATATTGGCACCTTTCATTCCCTCAGCTCTTACAGGGACTGGGAAGTAGAACGTGGAATGGATGTAGATTTCTCGGGTATCGACCGTGCATATCGGGATGACTATATTTCGTCAGTCAAAGATATTATGCAAGAATTTAGGCTTCAAGGCTTGGCGATGAATGGTAAGCTCGACTGGCTAGTAGGTGCCTTTTATTCTGATCAGGCATTAGGGCTCAACGACACGGTGAGAGTTGGGACACAGGGCAATCTTTATGTCGATTTATTATTAACAGGTTTAGCTGGCGGGCAGCTATTTGGTAGTTTAGGCCCGCAAGTCCCCACCTTGCTGCCATTCCCTTTACCGGCCTCTGCTGATGGCGACGGTCAGTTATCCGACGCCTTTGATGTAGATACCCAGTCAGTCGCCATTTTTACTCACAACGTGTTCAAAATAAGCAGTGATTTAAGCCTAACCGCGGGTATTCGCTTTTTACGCGAAACAAAAGATATCAATGCTCAACTCGATGGTCGGTTACCCGTTTGTGACTTTTATCTCGACCCTGCGAACGCGCCATTTACCCAAGGTTTATTGGGCGTTGCCGGCGGCGCTGCAGTGTTACTATCGTGTAATCCAGCGATAAACACCGAGTTTAACGGTACTTATAGTGATGACAGAAGCGAGAATGCGGTAACAGGCACCGTTAAGTTGGCCTATCAAATTACCGACGATACGCTCCTTTTCGCAGGGGCTGACAGAGGCTATAAAGCGGGCGGCTACAATCTCGACAGGGGCGGCTTTGACAGTCGATTGTTTGGTGGCGATGGTCCACAGCTTACTGATTTAGAATTTGATGAAGAAACGGTAAATGCATTTGAGTTAGGCCTTAAAACCAGCTTTATCGATAAACGACTCACGGTTAATACCACCGTTTTTTATCAAGACTTTAGTGATTTTCAGTCATTAGTGTTTTCTGGCTCTAACTTTACTGTGCAGAATGTGGATAAAACCCTGTCGCAAGGGCTCGAGCTTGAAACAAACTACCAATACAGCGAAGACTTACAAATAGGCTTCGCATATACCTATAATGAGGTTAGATTTGACGAAAATGCCAACCTAGATGACACTCCACTTGATGGTTTGCAAGGAGAACAATTAGCCGGCGCACCTCGCAACGCATACAACTTTAATATTACCTATACCCCGCAAATTAACGATTCGATGAAGCTTATTTTGCACACTAACATGCGCGGATTTTCTTCACATCGCGTCGAAAGCAGTGATACTTCGCCGTTTAATGACAGTATGGCAATTATTGGGGCAAAGATTGGAATTGCTGACGTAGACAATAAATGGGAATTAGCGATACGAGCAGAAAACTTAACAGAAGAAGAGTTTCTAGTCGCTGGATTTTTTGTGCCTGAGCAAAACGGTACATTTGGCGCGTATCCAAGCCCACCTCGCTTTATTACAGCAGAAGCTGTTTATCGCTTTTAAGCAGATAATACTGCCACGTAAGCTATTGCGGGATGCTTAGAAGAGCGCTCGCAATAGCTTAATCTCTAGGCATTAAACGTGCAAACACACCTAAGCACTTCGCATCTGTACCAATCACTCTCGCTGCTGTAATGCCCTTGCCATAGCCCAATTTCGTAACTTCTTCGTCTAAAGTTCTAAACCAATGTTGATTCAGACATTCATTCCTAGACTTACCATTTAGGCTCTCAACAAAAGCATTTAGAGTCGGTTTTCTTAGTTGAATAAAACATAAAAAACAGAAGTATAAGACAAACTTATCTACAACTCCTGCTCCGCAAACTCCGCTAAGCGGCTTCTCACTACGCCATCTAAACTAATCGTTGCACTGCCAGAGAAGTTTTTAAACTTCTCCACAATATAAGTTAAGCCAGAGGTTAAGGCATTAAGATAATTACTATCAATTTGCGATAAATTCCCTGCACATATTAGCTTTGTCCCCTCGCCGCAGCGGGTGATAATAGTTTTAAGTTGCGAGGCCGTAAGGTTTTGCGATTCGTCTAGTATTACAATCGCGTTTTGTAAGCTGCGGCCGCGCATGAAGTTTACCGATTTGAACTGAATGTTGGCTTTTTCCATGATGTAGCTCATGGAGCCTTTCGCGTTTTCGTCGTTTTTATGAAGTGCTTCTAGTGAATCGGTAATTGCGGCAAGCCAAGGCGCCATTTTTTCTTCTTCGGTGCCGGGTAAAAAGCCAATGGATTCAGCTATTTCTGGGGTTGAACGCGTGACAATAATTTTATCGTACATGTTCTTCTCTACCACCATCTCAAGGGCAGCAGCGAGGGCGAGCAGTGTTTTACCGCTTCCGGCAGGGCCTGTTAGCACCACCAAGTCGATATGTGGGTCGAGCAATGTATAAAGCGCCATGGCTTGCCCGATGTTTTTAGGCGTAATGCCCCAAGCACGTCTGGACATTAAACGTTCATATCCTAAGTCGAGTACGTCGAGGCTAGTGTTGTCCATTGCTTCAATAATGCCGGCAAAGCTGTGTTCTTCGTCTACCAAAAACTCGTTGATGTATGGATCGGGTACAAGGTTTTTATCTACTTTGTGCAGTGTGTCGCGGCCTTCGGTAACGCTCTCAACACGTTTTACTTTTGACCAAAACTCCCCTTCAAATTCATAGTAGCCTTTTGAAAGGTACTTAATATCGGTAATGAGCTGATCGGTGCGATAGTCTTGCACCTTCGACATACCTGCGCCTTTTGCTTTTAAGCGCATATTAATGTCTTTGGTCACCAGCACAACTTCGCGCGGTGCAAACTGTGCTTGTAAATGCAGTGCCGCGTTAATAATTCGGTTGTCGTTTTCATTGCTGGTGAACACTTGCTGGGTTTTGTTCATGCTTAAATCAGCAAATATTGCCAAACTGCCTGAAGGTGAGGCATGCCCTGAACCTAAACCCGCCATACTCACGCCCTCTAGCATTTGCTCAGGCGAGGCGTCGCGTAACAAGTCTTCCATTGCGCGTATCGACACTCTGGCATCGCGGGCAACGTCTTTTTTACTGTCTTTAATATAGTCGAGCTCTTCAAGCACGGTCATGGGAACCACTACATCGTGTTCTTTAAATGAAGTAAAAGCGAGCGGTTCGTGAAGCAGAATATTGGTGTCGAGGACGTAGAGTTTTTTTAATTCGTTGGGCGCGTTTGGTGCGTCAGTGTTACTTGAGGAAAGAGAAGCGCTTTGGGCGCCATTATCGAGGTGGCTTTCAGGCATCTATAACTCCGTTTGCTATTGTTTCCGTTGCGACGAAAAAACAGCTCAGCGCAAACTTCACTAATCAAAGCGCTGAACAATTCGACAGCAATACCGGCATCAAGCGTTTGGCAATCACCATTAATTGCTGAACAAGTATTACAATAAACAAGAATGCTTTTTTTATCACGCGTTTTTTCTGCAATTGGCTAAGTATCGTGTAACTAGGGCTGACAAGCACTGCTCATAAGATTACAATTGCGCATATTACAAAGGCTCGGCCCTAATGGCGCTCAGCAATTAAATCAAATTAAGCAGGTAAATTTATAAATGGCAGATAAGAGTGAGTTCGCAGTTGGTCAAAGATGGTTAAGCAATACCGAGACTAACCTAGGTTTAGGCGTACTAATGGCAGTAGATTTTAGGTCGGTTACTGTGCTGTTTCCTGCCGTGCAAGAAGAACGCAACTATGCCATCTCACAAAATGCTCTCACCCGTTTGCAGTTAAGCGAAGGTGAAGTCGCCCCTCATGTTGATGGCTGGCAAATTACCGTTGAAGAAATAGAGCAGCAAGATGGTTTAATTACCTATTCAGGGCCACGCGCTGACACTGGCGAAATGGCCGCCATTGTTGAGGTTGCACTTGATCACAGCGTAAAGCTCAACCAACCAGAAAAACGCTTAGCACAAGGCTTACTCGACTCTCCTAAGTGGTTTGATACACGCCTGGCTTGTTGGCAACACCAACATGAATTTGCAAGCTCTGGCGCGGTTGGTTTAGTTGGCGCGCGCGTTGACCTTATTCCCCACCAAATTCATATTGCACATGAGGTAGGCTCGCGTTACGCCCCCCGAGTGTTATTGGCCGACGAAGTAGGCTTAGGAAAAACCATTGAAGCGGCGATGATTATTCATCAGCAAATTTTAAGTGGCCGGGCTCAGCGCGTATTAATATGCGTACCCGACTCTTTGGTACATCAGTGGTTAGTAGAAATGCTGCGCCGTGTGGGTTTGAGTTTTTCAGTATTTGATGATGAACGCATAGAAGCAGTAAAAGAAAGTGGTGAAAATCCATTTGCACAAGAACAACGCGTGTTGTGCAGCACCGATTTTATTGCCAAAAGCGAGGTGCTAGACCTAGCCTCTCAGCAGGAGTGGGATATTTTAGTAGTTGATGAAGCGCATCACCTGCATTGGTCAGAAGAATCGGTGTCGCCTAGCTATCAAGCAATTGAAGTATTAAGTAAAATTGCCAAGGGTGTTTTGCTACTCACCGCAACACCCGACCAACTTGGTCACCAAAGCCATTTTGCCCGTTTGCGACTGCTAGATCCCGCTCGCTTTTACGATTACCAAGCCTTTATTGATGAAGAAGCGCAGTACGCAAAGCTCGCCCAAGCGGTTACTCCACTCATTGAAGACGAAGCGCTTAGCGAAGAAGACACTGCCGCGATAGCCCAGTGTGCACCAGGCGTTGATATAGAAAAATGGGATTTAAGCCAGGCACAAGATCGCAAGCTACTACTACGCGATTTAATTGACCAACACGGCACAGGCCGCTTGTTGTTTAGGAATCGCCGCGCGGGTATTGCAGGGTTTCCGGTGCGTAAAATCAATCCATATCCACAGCGCATTCCAAAAGAATACGATTTGGCACTCGCCATGGAAGACGATATCAATCAAGCTTTGCATCCTGAAAGAGCAACGATGCTTGATGAGTCTTGGCCGTCTTACGACCCTCGCGTGGCTTGGTTATGTGATTTTTTAGCGTCTTTAAAAGACCCCGCTGGTAAAGAAAAAGTATTGCTAATTTGCGCCTTCGCAAGTACTGCCTTGCAAATTGCAGAGTACATGCGTGCTAAAACCAGCATTCGTCACACGGTTTTCCATGAGGGCATGAGCATTGTTGAACGCGACAAAGCCGCGCACTTTTTTGCCACTAGCGAACAAGGCGCACAAATTATGCTTTGTTCAGAAATTGGAAGCGAAGGACGTAACTTTCAGTTCAGCCAGCATCTAGTTCTATTCGACCTCCCCCTAAATCCAGACTTGCTTGAACAGCGCATAGGTCGCCTCGACAGAATAGGCCAAACAAGAGACGTAAACATTCATGTGCCTTACTTTGAGGGCACGGCGCAAGAGGTGCTTTATAATTGGTACCACTATGGCTTGAGCGCCTTTACGCAAACCTGCCCTGTGGGTTCGCAGGTATGGCAAAGTTTAAAAGATGAATTACATGCAGCGCTTGCCTCACCTCACGATACAGAAAACTGGCAAGACGTGACAGAACAAGCCAATGCACTGACCAAAGAGCTAAAAGCCCAAGTTGAGCAAGGGCGCGACCGTTTACTCGAACTCAATGCCTCAGGCGGCGATAAAATAGACGAAGTCATGGATAATATTGTTGTTGCTGAAAACCCTTACAACATGCTCAAATTCATGACGCGTTTGTTCGACGCCCTTGGCGTGATACAAGAAGAAAAAGACGATAACACCTTTATTATCCGCCACGGTGAAGCCATGCAATTTCCTATTCCAGGCCTACACGATGACGGCATGGAAGTGACTTACAAGCGCAGCATTGCCACGCAGTTTGAGCAGTTAACTTACCTCACTGGAGACAGCGAACTGGTCACCCACTGCCTCGACAGCGTATTGACAGATGTAATGGGCAAAAGCAGCATTTGTTTTGTGAATCAACAAGACACCCCGGTAGGCGCATTTTGGATTGAGATAATTGCGGTGTTAAACCCTGTCGCTGAAGCAAGCTTGCAGTTGTATCAATTTTTACCGGCCACTCCAATTCGAGTGTGTGTGGATGCGAAGCATCAGAGCAGCGATATTGAGTTTGAGCCGATTTTTAAAGTAAAACCGAAAATGGCGCAGCAGTTAATCTCAGCCCTTATGCCACAAATTAGCAGCGGAATTGAGGCGGCACTATCGCAAGCCAATGCAGCGCTAGATGAGATAAAACAAAGCGCATTAAATAAGGCAAACAACAGTCTTACAAGCGAAATTGAGCGCTTAACTGAGCTTAAAAAGGTTAATCCCGCAATTCGTGAAGAAGAAATTGATTACTTGGTTTATCAGCGTGCGCAGTTGCAAGATGTCATCAGCAAAGCCGAACCTTTCTTAGATAGCGTAAGGGTTGTCGTAAATAATCGTCGATAAGCAAACTACGTGGCCATAATTAACTATCAGCCACCTACCAATCCTTATTTGCAGTTTTTATATGCTGATGACGATTTGTTGGTGCTCAATAAACCAAGCGGGCTTTTGAGTGTGCCGGGCAAAGCGCTGGAGCACAGAGATTCACTGCAGAGCAGGGTACAACGCGTGTACCCGAGTGCAACGGTAGTGCATCGGCTTGATATGGCAACCTCGGGGATAATGCTGTTTGCATTAAACAAGGCCAGTCATCGTCACATCTCTAAGCAATTTGAGCTAAGAGAAGTGAGTAAAACCTACTACGCACGGGTTTATGGGCACGTGAGCCCAGCCAGCGGCAAAGTAGAGGCGCCACTGATTTGCGATTGGCCAAATCGCCCGAAGCAAATGGTAGATACTGAGCGCGGAAAGCCTGCCTTGACCTTTTACGAAGCGGTTAGCGAAGGCGAGTACTCTACGCTAGTGAAACTCAGTCCGCACACGGGTCGCTCACATCAACTCAGAGTGCATATGCTGCATATTGGTCACGTTATTTTGGGAGATCGCTTATATGCT
>CAYQMI010000086.1:0-15525 GCA_964418575.1 uncultured Glaciecola sp. | reverse complement strand
ATACCGGCCTGTCACGCCGGGGGTCGCGGGTTCGAGTCCCGTCCACTCCGCCATTCATGTTAAATCTACCATTGGAGTGGTAGTTCAGTTGGTTAGAATACCGGCCTGTCACGCCGGGGGTCGCGGGTTCGAGTCCCGTCCACTCCGCCATTTCTTTATCTTATTTCTATTCTATGTTTTCTTTGGGCATTCATACGCTTAGGTGTACACTAGAGCCTGTTTTCGTTATTTTCGGTATTTTATGTCTGCACCCCTTCTTCGCTGTGAATCCATTTCCAAGTCATTTACCGATGCAGAATCTCGAATTCACATTCTTCACGACGTGAGTATTTCAGTATCGCAAGGCGAAACGTTAGCCATTCTCGGTAGTTCTGGCTCGGGCAAAAGCACGCTGCTGCATATTCTCGCCACTCTGGATCAACCAGACAGCGGCGAAATCTATTTTCAAGACCAGTGTTTAAATCAACTGACAGCAAAAAAACAAGCAGCTTTTCGTAATCAGAATTTAGGTTTTGTCTATCAGTTTCACCATTTATTGCCTGAGTTTAGCGCGCAAGAGAACGTCGCTATGCCCTTATTGATAAGTCATACTAATAAATCCGATGCATTGGAGAAGGCCGCTCAGGTACTTGAAAGGGTAGGCTTATCGCATCGACTGCAACATAAACCGGCGCAGCTTTCTGGCGGCGAGCGACAGCGTGTGGCTATTGCACGCGCTTTGGTGAATTCGCCCAAAATCATTATGGCGGATGAACCCACCGGTAATTTAGATGCACTGAATTCAGCACAAATATTTGAGCTAATTCAAAGCATAAACCAAGAGCTTGAGACCACCTTTATTATTGTTACTCACGATCAAAGCTTGGCTGAAAAGTTAGATCGCACCTTGTTTTTAAAGCAGGGCAAACTGGAGGCAATGTAAGCGTGTTATTTACGCCTTTCGTCCGTTTTGTTGCACGTCGTTTCCAACAGTCTAAGCAACAAGATGCCTATATTTCGTTTGTTTCGAAGTCCTCAACCTTTGGCGTTGGTTTGGGCTGCGCCGCCCTAATTTTATTGCTGTCGGTGATGAATGGATTTGAGCGCGAATTACGCAATAACTTACTCAACGTAGTGCCTCATGCAGAGTTTATAAGCGCTGAACCTACCGGCATTCGACCTGAATCTGCGACCTTAAGCGCCATGCGAAATGACCCTTTGGTTGAATATGCATTCGCGTTAAATAAAGCTTCAGGCTTGTTGCAAAAGGGTAAGCAGATTAAGTCTTTAGAGCTTATTGGTATTGGGCAAGACTACTACCAACAAAAGCTTTCCCCTTATTTTGATTATGAACTCCTCAGTCAGGCTAATTCCATTGTTTTGGGCAGCCAAATAATGAAAAGTTTATCCTTAGAGATTGGTGATAGCGTGCAGGTTTTATTGCCAAAGGTTACTGAAGACTTATCATTTCAACTTTCGGTAGCCACTTGGCTAACCGTCGTTGGTGAGGTAAATATAGGCGGTGAATTAGATAGCTTTATTGGTGTTACCGACGCAAACACCCTTGCTGACATGCTAGCGCTTGAAAATGCAGTAACGCACTACGAACTTCATATGCACGACCCATTTGATGCTTATTCGGTCATACGCAAATACGGATGGGAATTTGACCAAGCGGTGTTTATGTCTGACTGGACCCGCACCCACGGGCATTTATACCAAGACATAAAACTCGTGCGCACGGTGATATACATCGTGCTTATTCTAGTGATAAGTGTTGCAAGCTTTAATATCGTATCGTCTTTGGTTATGTCGGTTCGCGAGAAAAGTCGCGAAATAGCGATTTTAAAAACCATGGGAACAACTGATTCTCAAATTAAGATGATTTTTGTGTGTAAAGGCCTGTACAGCGGCTTTTTTGGCGCAACAATTGGCAGTGCAATAGGTTGTTTACTTGGCGCTTATTTGCCGCAAATCATTGAGTTTATCGAGGGCGTGTTAGGTGTTCAGCTCTTGGATGCGGGGGTGTATTTTACCAGCAGTATTCCCTCTGACTTGATGCTTAGTGACGTGCTTCTTACGTATTTCATAGCCATTGTGATTAGCGTTATTGCAACGCTTTATCCAGCCGCAAAAGCAGCAGGGGTTCGACCTGCTGCTCATTTACATTAAACTGACTGTGCACGCGCCCTAGAGTTTAGCCTTAAGCCTTTGCTTTAGCGCTATCTGGCGTGTCGTCATCGAAGGGGTCAGAGTTGTAGATTTCTTCGTCTAATACTCCTTCAGACTTTGCCACTATCGTTGCTACGGTGCAGTCACCGGTTACGTTAACCACGGTTCGCGTCATATCTAACAAGCGGTCTATACCGATAATCAAGGCAATTCCTTCAATGGGCAAGTTTACTTGCTGTAGCACCATGGCAAGCATAATTAGGCCCACACCGGGCACACCAGCGGTGCCAATTGAAGCAAGTGTGGCGGTAAGAACCACCATAAGCAAATCGGTGGTAGATAAATCAACGCCGTATACTTGAGCAATAAACACGGTGGCTACGCCTTGCATTATTGCAGTGCCATCCATGTTGATGGTTGCGCCCAAGGGAATGGTAAAAGAGGCTACGCTTCGGTCCACGCCCAAACGCCTTTGCGCTGTATTTAAAGTGATTGGCAAGGTAGCGCTGCTACTAGAGGAGCTAAACGCAAAAATTGCAGTGTCTTTCATTTTTATTAATAAAGTAATGGGGTTGAGTCGTGCAAGCGTGACCAACAACGTAGGATAGGTGATTAAGGCGTGAGCAATCAGCAAGAAGAAAACCAAGAAAAAATACTTTAAAATGCTGCCAAATGCCGCAAGGTCGGTCGTCGCAGCAAGTTTAGCCATAAGGAAAAAGACACCATATGGCGCTAGAGCCATGATGATCAGAACAATTTTCATAATCACATCGTTGACCATTTCGAAGGCTTTTTGTACTTTTAGGCCATTGTCTCCACACTTAGAAATCGCGATGCCAACTAACACTGCAAACACGATAATTTGCAGCATATTACCCTCTGCCATGGCATTGATCGGGTTAGATGGAAACATGTCGATTATTACCTGAGCTAAGCCTGGAGCCTGACTCGGCGCAAATGTCGCATCTGTCTGTATAACAAATCCTTCGCCTGGTTTTACCAATAAAGCCATAATTAACGCAAAAGTTACTGCAATACAGGTAGTTAACACGTATAATCCTACCGATTTTCCACCTAAACGGCCTAATTTTGATGGATCAGACAAGCTACTTACGCCGCATACAAGCGACACAAAGACCAAAGGCACGACGAGCATCTTTAGGCTGTTTATGAAAATAGTTCCACCAATGTTAAATATACCATCGACAAAAAAACCATACGTAGAAAATGCCATTCCAAATATATTGAAGATGCGATCTCCGCTATCATCAAATATCATTTGTAATAAAGCACCTATAACGATTCCGGTTATCATGCCGATAAGTATTTTTAAGGTTAAATGCGATTTTTGTTTGTCTTGAGACATAAGACGACCTTTTTATTGTGATTATGTGTCCTAAGGTCCTGAAGATTAGCAAGGATATAGCAAAAGCTAAACCGATTTTTAATTTACAATGTCAGCTTTGCGCAAGAGCAGTTCTGTCAACTACTAAAGACAAGGTAGCAACATGAAACAGGTAACACGCATATTTTGGTTATTCACATTAACGTGGCTCATCGCTGCATGTGGCGGAGGCGGGTCTTTAGAACGTGAAGATTCTGGTACGCCTGGCACGCCCGATCCAACACCTACAGCAGTAATAGAGCTGGCAATTGACATTGTCGATGCTAATGGCGAAGCCCAGTCTGAACTTTCTGAGGATGTTCCTCTCACCGTGCGCGTTACAGCGACTTCAGACGGCAATGCACTATCAGGTGCTCTAATTAATTTTTCGCTCAGCGATACTGGTTTAGCGCGTTTCGGTAACGACACTGCTACAGCACTAACCGACGCGAATGGTGTTGCACAAATCACTTTATTAGTAGGCGAGTTGTCTGGCAGCGGTACGGTCACGGCAAGCTATTCTGACGAGGCAAATGCGTCAGTTGGATTTAACGCCACAGGCAGCACTGCTGAAGACTTCATAGTGCTAGAGTTAAGTGCCAGTGGAACGCAGCTTTCCGATGGCGCTCCTTTGACATTAGAGGCAAGAGTGACTGACGAAACTGGTAGCCCGGTGACGAATGTTGTTGTGTCATTTGAAATCAGCGAAGAATCCTTAGCGTCATTTGAAAATGACACTGGTACTGCGCTAACAAATGAAGACGGTGTGGCTCAAATTGATTTATTTGTAGGTGAATCATCGGGTAGTGGCACAGTTACGGCAACCATCGAAGATGTGTCGGACACGATTGGTTTTGAATCATCGGGCGCTGCGCAGCAGGGAGCGTTTTCTTTAGAATTATTTGCAAGCACCACTCAGCTAGCATCTAGCGGTACTGATAACATTGAACTAATTGCGGTACTTAAAAGCGAAGAAAACATATTATTATCTGGTATCCCAGTAACGTTTTCTGCTAACCAAAACGCATCACTCACTGTGGTTAGCGCTGAGTCTGGCGACGATGGAACAGCAAGAGCTATATTGACCACAAGAAATAACCCAGAAAATCGCGTTATTGAAGTTGCAGCGACTTCGGGTGACCTTAATGAAACATTAAACATCAGTGTTGTTGGCACTGAAGTCAATATAAATGGCGCAAGCTCTGTTATTTTAGGGGATTCTGCGCCAATTACTATACTGCTTTCAGACTCAGACGGTAATGGTATTGCTGGTCAAGCGGTTGCAGTAAGCACCAATAGAGGCACGTTAGACAACGCAAACCCCATTACAAACGCAAATGGTCAGGTTACTGTCGTATACACAGCGACTGAGTCAGGCGTTGCTAGCATCAGTGCTTCAGCCTTGAATGCATCTACTAATTTTACGATTAACGTTCAGCAAGACGATTTTAGCTTTCAAGCCTTACCGACTGAAGGTTTAGCATTGAATACAGATCATCCATTACGTTTACGTTGGTTTAAAAATGGCCAAGCATTCGCCAATGGAAACGTTACGGTGACCTCGTCTCGCGGCACAATTAGTGGCGGTGCAGCAGCAACGCCTAATACTGTTGCGACAGATGCCAATGGTATCGCAACTGTATCAATTCGCTCTGCGTTTGCTGGCCCAGCATCTATTTCAGCAATAGGCACAGACGGCAATGGCGCAGAAGTTACCGCGCGTGGCGAGGTTGAATTCATCGCTTCGGTAGTCGATAGTATTTTTGTTGATGCCACACCAGACATAATCGGTCCAGAAGCTCAAACTGCTACGATCACAGCTGTTCTGCGAGACAGTGTGGGTAACCTTATTAAAGGTAAGGTAGTTAACTTCAGTATATTGTCTGATTCAACAGGCGGTAGTATTTCACCAAATACTGCAATTACAGACAGTAATGGTATTGCATCTACGGTATATACCTCCAATGCAGTCAGTGAAATCAACGGTGTTTCAATTGAAGCGTTAAGCGATGGTGTAAGCGCATTCACGGAGTTAACGGTAGGCGATCGCGCTTTTGATATTTCAATTGGTACAGGCAACGAAATTATTTCTCCTGACCAGTCTTCTTACATAAAAGAGTTTGCAGTCTTTGTAACAGATGCTGCGGGCAGACCTATTGAAGGTGCATCACTAACGGCAAATGTTACTCCTCCAGGGCTTAATGCATACATAAAAGGGCAGTGGATATGGAATGACGACGCACAAATTTACTACCGTGCGGGTATTGCCATTCCAAACACTGACCCTCAAGAATATGAGCCGGTTCATGTATGTAATAGTGAAGATAGCAATGGCAATGGGCGATTAGACGTAACACCTGCGCCTGGAGAAGATATCAATGGCGATGGACAGTTAACGCCAGGAAATGTGGCCGTAGTAAGCTTTAAAGATGGGGTAACTCAGACCGATGCAAACGGTCAGGCGACCATTGAAGTGAGATACGCGAAGCAGTTTGGCGGTTGGGTAAACGTCCTACTTGGCGTAAACGGTCAGACAGCAGGTACCGAGTCATCTGAGACTCAACTATATGGCCTAAGCGTTGCTTCTGATGATTTAACAGAAGAGACAAATCCGCCTCCGGCAAATCCATTCGGCGTATTGCCTGATTGTCGCGTGACAGATTAATTTGAAAATGGAAATTAGCACATAATAAAAAGCCCGAATTATTCGGGCTTTTTTTTGCTTTAAATGAGCTCTAAATAAAAATTAAAGAGACCTAGCACTGTTGAAAAGGGTAGACCGAACCAAGACCCAAGAGCTGGGTGAGTTCATCGAGTGCAGTGCGAGATTCATTAAGTAGCTGCGGGTCAACTAAATCGTCAGCATGCAGCTCATCACGGTAGTGTTTGTGTACCCAATCTTGCAACTGCATGAACTTCGCATCGTTAATAAGCGCTGCAGGGTTAACCGCTTGTTGCTCTTCTGGGCTTAATACAACGCGTAAACGCAGGCACGCTGGGCCGCCGCCATTCTGCATACTTTGTTTAACATCAAAAAAGTGTACCTTTGATATGGGGTTATTTGCAGCAACAAGCCAGTCTAAATAGTGTTTTACCGCAGGGTTTTGCTGGCATTCCATTGGCGCAATAATCACCATTTGACCGTTTGGCAAGGTGATCAATTGTGTATTAAATAAATAACTTTTTATTGCATCCTGCACACTGACTTTATCGCGCGGTACTTCAATAAAATGAAACTGACTGTTGCCCATCGCTCGCGTAATATCGTGGCGCACACTATCGGTATGTAAAAACGCGTCTTGATGATAAAACAAAACGTTGTGATTACCCACGGCAATAACATCATTGTGAAATACGCCAGCGTCAATAACATCCGGGTGTTGCTGGGCAAATACCGTTTTGCTTGGGTCTAGCTGATGCAGCCTTGCCACTGCTTGACTTGCCTCGAGGGTTTGCCTCGCGGGAAATTTTGATGGTCTTGGCTGACTATCATCAAAAGCATGTTTGCCGTATACAAAAAATTCGACACCTTGCTCGCCAAAATCCTTGCATAAACGCGTGTGGTTTGCAGCACCTTCATCGCCAAAATGGTCGTTGTCAGGTAGGTGCGTATGATGGGCAAATCTACTTTCGTTATTAAAGACGGCTTTTAGAATATTACCCGTTACCTGAGGCTCTAATGAGCGATGGTATTTATTGGTTAAATTTGCTGGGGTAAAGTGAATACGATTATCGCTGGTATCTGCACTAGGTGAAACCGTCGCTGCGTTAGCCGTCCACATGCTAGAGGCTGAGCAGCAGGCTAAAAATATATGCGGTGCAGTTTTATACGCATCCTGCATAACTTTTGCGTCATTACCCCTGAAGCCAAGGCGTCTGAGCGCATATACATCGGGGCGTTCTTGCGGTGCTAGTATGCCTTGAATCATCCCCATATCTGCAAGGGCTTTCATCTTATCTAAACCTTGCAATGCAGCTTGTTTAGGATTGCTTGTAGCATTAGCATTCGACTTAGACGCCACGTTGCCATAAGACAATCCTGCGTAATTGTGTGTAGGACCGACTAAGCCATCAAAATTTGCTTCTACCGTTTTCATCACGTACCCTCCGAGGCTCTCGCACTTTGTGACTGTATAAATAGTCTATAGTTGCTGTATTAATAACAGCCTAAGTCACTCAGCGCATGGAATTTAGGCAAGATTATACGTAGTATTTTTTGTTTGCCAATGGTGGAGTGAAGAAAACATCAATAAAAACAATGACTTTACCACTACACAAGTAGATAAATATATATAACAACTTGTTTTCTATTCACTTTGTCGATATATGTTAAAAAAGAACGAAATCATACAACATGACATCTGATGCTTACTTCAAATTATAAGCATCTATAAAATATAAGGTTTTCTTATTTAATGGGCAAATCACTAGTTATCGTCGAGTCGCCAGCCAAAGCCAAAACGATTAATAAATATTTAGGCAAAGATTTTATTGTCAAATCTAGCGTAGGGCACGTGCGCGACCTTCCGACCAAAGCCTTGGGTAAAATAGAGCCCAAAAAACCAGCGAAAGAGTTGAAAACCTGGTCGGACAATAAAAAAGATAAATATCTTAAACAGTATGAATACGACAAGCTTGTTGATCGAATGGGGGTAGACCCTAAGCAAGACTGGCAGGCGCACTATCAAATACTGCTTGGCAAAGAAAAAGTCGTTAGTGAACTGAAAAAACTAGCCAAAGATGCCGACACAATCTACCTCGCAACGGATTTGGATAGAGAGGGGGAAGCAATAGCTTGGCATTTGCAGGAGCTGTTGAAAGGCAAAGATAAAAAGTTTCAAAGGGTTGTGTTTAACGAAATAACCCAGTCAGCTATTAAAGATGCTTTTGCACACCCATCAGAGTTAAACATCGCGCGAGTAAATGCACAGCAAGCTAGACGTTTTCTCGACCGTATTGTTGGCTTCATGCTGTCGCCATTGCTGTGGAAAAAAGTTGCTAGAGGACTTTCGGCTGGTCGTGTGCAATCAGTAGCAACACGTTTAGTAGTAGAACGCGAGCGCGAAATAAAGGCGTTTGTGCCTGAAGAGTTTTGGGATATTCATGCAGACTTAGCCACAAAAAAATCAGAAAAGCTGCGCATGATGGTACAAAAGTATCAAGACCAAGCGTTCAAGCCGCAGAACAAAGCGCAGGCAGATACGGCTTTGGATGCACTTCAGGATGCTGAGTATAAAGTAGTTAGTCGCGAGTCTAAACCGACGCAGAGCAAACCTTCAGCCCCGTTTATTACGTCAACCTTACAACAGGCCGCAAGCACCCGTCTAGGTTTTGGCGTAAAGAAAACGATGACAATGGCACAGCGTCTGTATGAGGCCGGTCATATTACCTATATGAGAACTGACTCAACAAATTTGAGCAGTGAAGCGGTAGAAAATTGTCGTGAGTACATTCAAAAAGAATTTGGTGACAAGTATTTACCCAACACCGCAATAAGATACGGTAGCAAAGAGGGCGCACAGGAAGCTCATGAAGCCATACGCCCTTCGAATGTGAAAATTAAGGCTGCTAGTCTGTCGGAGATGGAAAGAGACGCACAGAGGCTGTACGAGCTTATTTGGCGACAGTTTATTGCATGTCAGATGACCAATGCTAAATATGATGCAACTACAGTTAAAGTAGCTGCGGGTGATTATGAGCTCACGGTAAAAGGCAGAGTACTGGTGTTTGCTGGTTGGACAGAAGTGCTCAATCAAGTTAAACGCAAAGATGACAATGACGGCGAATTACCAAATGTGCAGCAAGGAGACATACTTAAACTGTCGGCCTTAGATCCTAAGCAACATTTTACCAAGCCAATCGCACGCTTTAATGAAGCATCTTTGGTTAAAGAGCTGGAAAAGCGTGGAGTAGGTCGTCCGTCCACATATGCCAATATTATTAGTACGATACAAGATAGAGGCTATGTGCGCTTAGACAATAAGCGTTTTTACGCCGAGAAAATGGGTGAAATAGTAAACGACCGTTTGGTTAATAATTTTGCTGATCTCATCAGTTATGACTTCACAGCTAACATGGAACAGCGCCTCGATGACATCGCGCACGGCGAGCTTGAGTGGAAACGCGTGCTTGATAACTTTTATGCTGAGTTTTCAGAGCAGTTAGAAAGAGCAGAGCTACCTACCGAAGATGGCGGTATGCAGCCTAATCAAGCGGTACCGGTAGATGTGAAATGCGACAAATGCGGACGTGATATGAACGTTCGTACCGCAAGCACTGGCGTATTCTTGGGGTGCTCAGGCTACAATTTACCGCCAAAAGAGCGATGCACCAATACCATGAACTTAACCCCCGGCGACGAGGTGGTAAAAGTATCTGATGAAGAGGAGCTTGAGACCGAGCTGTTGCGTTCAAAACGCCGCTGTCCTATTTGTTCTACCGCCATGGATAGCTATCTGGTCGATGAAAAGCGAAAGCTACATGTGTGCGGTAATACGCCAACTTGCCCAGGATATGAAATTGAAGAGGGTACATTTAAGCTCAAAGGTTACGAGGGGCCGATAATTGAGTGTGATAAGTGTCAAAGTGACATGGAGCTTAAAAACGGTCGCTTTGGCAAATACTTTGGCTGTACCAACGAAGAGTGCAAAAACACGCGCAAACTACTCAGGAATGGTGAAGCGGCGCCTCCTAAAGAAGACCCTGTATTTTTGCCTGAACTCGAGTGTGAGAACTCAGACGCTCACTTTGTCTTGCGCGACGGTGCTTCTGGTATATTCCTAGCCGCATCTACTTTTCCTAAATCTAGAGAGACGCGAGCGCCACTGGTGCAGGAATTGGCAAGATTCAGAGATCGAATTTCACCTAAATTTTATTATTTAGCCGACGCGCCGCAAAAAGACCCTGATGGTAATCCAAGTATTGTTCGTTACAGTCGTAAAACTAAACAGCAATATGTTATGTCTGAAGACGACAAGAAAAAAGCAACAGGTTGGTCTGCTTGGCATCAAAATGGCAAGTGGGTGGTAGATGACAAAAGAAAAACAGCGAAGAAGAAGTAGTTAGCATGGGCGGTTCATTACAAGATCAGTTGCTAAAAGCCGGCCTTGCCGACAAAAAGCAAGCGCAAAAAGCGAAAAAAGATAAGCACAAGCAAGTAAAGGCAAAACAAAAAAACAAAAAAGCGGTCATTACCGATGAAGCCAAGCTTGCTGCGCAAGATGCGCTTATTGCAAAGCAAGAGAAAGACCGAAAGCTTGCTGCAGAGCATAGAGCTGCTTTGCAGCAAAAAGATATCAAAGCGCAGGTAATTAATTTAATTAAAGTGAATGCGCAGCCAAAAAATAATGGCGATGTTGCACTTAACTTTACGCACAACAAGTTAGTTAAACGCCTGTATGTAAGCGAACGCACTCACAAGGAAGTAACACAAGCCAGGCTCGCTGTAGTGTCTTACCAAGACAATGAGTACGAATTAGTTCCGCTACCTGTAGCGGATAAAATTCAAACGCGTATGCCTGAGTGTGTTATTTACATAGCTGATACTGCTGCTGACAACAGGAGCCAAGCAGACGACAACGACGATTGGTATGCTGACTACGATATTCCTGATGATTTGATGTGGTAGCGCGTACAAGCAGCGTTATTGCAATATAACTTACATTAAAAAGCCCTCAATATGAGGGCTTTTTTACTTACGACTTAAGACTTAAGCTTTGCCTGTTAGCTACTTGGAGGCGTAGCCATTGGTGCGCTAGATTGTGACTTAGCATTAGCGATAACAGAAGGCGTACCGGCTTTTGCAAACGCGCCTCTGGTTTCATCGCTCATCGGGCTGTAGCTTTTCGCTTCTGGCATTTCAACCGTTTCAGGGTTGGTCATTGGATGTGACACTCGAATAGGTGCTTTTTTTGCAGCGCTAGGCGAAGTGGTTTCTTTAGTCGTTTTTGCCTTGCTTGGCTTGGCCGCAGGCTTCGACTCAGTTTTTTCCTCTTTAGCGGCTTCTTGCGCAGGCGCATTTTCTGAAGCTTCTACTTTTAGTTGCTCATCTGTAGCCTTAGCATCTGCCGTTTTTGTTTTAGCAGAGGAAGCTTTTTCAGTTTCTACATCAGCGTCAAGTGCAATTTCAGCTTGTTTGGGTTGTTCAGCGCTAGCATTTGCTTCCTCTGTTGATGGGCTAGGTTCACTTACAGCATCGTTTGCTTTAGCTGTTTCGCCTGAATCATCGTTTGGTGCTGCGTCAAAGGCAAGCTCTGGCTGAATCGCTTCATTTTGCGCTTCTTGCTCAGCTTGCTTTCGCTTTTGACCCGCCGCGCGAGTGTGGCGTGGAGTGCGTCTGGTTCTTGCGCGAGGTTTTGCTTGCTCTTCAGTGTCACCAGCAGTATCGCCTTTCGCTGCTTCTACTTCTTGATTTTGTTCCTGAGCATCAGTTTGCTGCGTATCTACTTGTTGTAAATTGCTTGCATCAGAAGTATCCACAAGCTCTTTAGCAACAACTTGTGCTTCATTTGTTGCTTGAACCTCAGTCGCCACTGCAGGAGTCTCAGTCGCTGTCGTGTTGTTATCAACTTGCTCAGCACTTTGATTAGCAGCAGTATTTTCAGCCTCAGCTAGTGCTTTTTGCTCTTCTTGCGCCTTAATCTGCGCTTCATCAAGTACTCTAACACTTTGGCGTGCAGGTCTTCTTGCACGACGTTGCGCAGGCGTCTTTTTACGCGGAGTTGCTTTTGCTGGTGCTTTAGCTTTTTCGTCGTTTACCGGCGCTTCTGTTGGGCTTTGCGCTGTGTTTGCAGTATTTGGCTTTTCTTCAGAATTCGCTTTAGCAGGGCGCTTGTTGCGTCCTTTATTGCGCTCGTTTCTTTCACCGCTTCTTTCGTTACGATCAGCGTTTCTATCGTTTCGATCTGAATTTCTATCGCGGTTTCCACCTTGACGACGTTTATTATTGCGATTTTGCGAACGTTTTTGCGGTGTACGTTTAACGGGTTCTTTAACTACTTCTTCAGTGGCAAATAAGCCAGATATCCACTTTCCTAACTTAGACAATAAACCAGGCTCGTTAGAAGATGTGCCTGATGCAGCAGCTTCTTGTGTAGATGGCTGAGCGGGTGGCGCTTGTGTGGGTGCACTCATACCCTGTAAAGCAGGTTCTTCGCGTTTAACCGCATGTGCCGCGTTTGCGCTAGTGTCTACTTCTGGCTCTTTAAGTAGCTCAACATTGTAACTGATTTCATTTACCACCTCGGCGTTTTTACGACGAAGTATTTGATAACGAGGTGTATCCAAGTTTGGATTTGGTATCACTAAAAGCTGCAATTTATGCTGCTTTTCTAAGCTTTGAATTGCATCGCGCTTTTCATTCAACAGGTAGGTGGCTACTGCAACAGGTAGTTGAGCTTCAATCTGACCGGTATTGTCTTTAATGCACTCTTCTTCAATGATACGAAGGACTGATAAAGCTAAAGACTCATTACCGCGAATCGTTCCGTGTCCATCACAGCGAGGGCATACATTATGCGCTGACTCGCCAAGAGAAGGACGTAAACGCTGACGCGACATTTCAAGCAAGCCAAAACGCGATATCTTGCCCAGTTGAATGCGAGCTCTGTCACTTTCAACGGCTGCTTTCATGCGGTTTTCAACTTCACGTTGGTTTTTCACTGGCGACATATCGATAAAGTCGATAACCACCAAACCGCCTAAATCGCGCAATCGAAGCTGACGTGCTATTTCATCCGCAGCTTCTAAATTGGTATTAAAGGCGGTTTCTTCAATGTCGCCGCCTTTAGTTGCGCGGGCAGAGTTAATGTCTATCGACGTCAGTGCTTCAGTTGGGTCAATTACAATTGAACCGCCTGAAGGCAAGCGCACTTCGCGCTGAAAAGCAGACTCAATCTGACTTTCAATTTGATAATGAGAGAACAATGGTACGCTGCCTTGATAGCGCTTTACGCGGCTTACAAAGTCAGGGCGCACAACTTCAATATGTTGAAGTGCTTGTTCGTAAATTGTTGGGCTGTCGATGAGAATTTCGCCAATATCACGACGCAGATAGTCGCGAATTGCTCGAACAATAACATTACTTTCTTGGTGAATTAAGAAAGGCGCAGAGCGGGATTCTGCTGCATCAGAAATCTTCTCCCAATAGTGCAATAGCACACTGAGATCCCATTTAAGTTCAGCTGCAGATTTGCCCACGCCAGCCGTTCTTACAATTAAGCCCATGCCGCTAGGTAAGTCTAGTTCGCTTAGTGATGATTTAAGCTCGCTACGTTCCTCACCCTCAATTCTGCGCGAGATACCGCCAGCACGAGGATTGTTTGGCATTAACACCAAATAACTGCCCGCTAAGGAAATAAACGTAGTAAGAGCAGCGCCTTTTTGACCGCGCTCTTCTTTGTCGATTTGTACAATAACTTCCGTACCTTCGCTGATCACTTCTTTTATGTTGGGGCGGCCTTCAAATTTATAGCCTTTAGGGAAATAAGTTTTTGCAATTTCTTTGAGGGGAAGGAAACCGTGGCGATCTGCGCCGTAGTCGACAAAAGCAGCTTCTAAACTAGGTTCAACACGGGTAATTGTACCCTTGTAAATGTTGGCTTTCTTTTGTTCGTGTCCAGGACTTTCTATATCTAGGTCGTAGAGTTTTTGGCCATCTACTAAGGCTACACGCAACTCTTCTTGCTGAGTGGCGTTTATTAACATACGTTTCATATTTACTAACTCTGTTATTCAAGCAGACTTAGTAGCAAACAGATTGTTTGCAGAATCTCACGATTGTGCTCAAGTGCTATCAAATTGTACGCACTACTTATTTAGTGCGAGTGATAATGTATTTGTTATCTTGGTTCAATTTAAAGCGATTTTTCGCTCTAAATAAAAATCTATATGCTACGTCAGTCTTTATGACTTTATTATACTGGTTCAAATGCCTTAATCAGTTATTGCGCTATCGTATTTTCGGCTTTGTTGTTGCGAATTTATTATCAACAAAAGCGCAAAGCTCATTTGAACAACTAAAAACTATTTATTTATATTGTGTGCCAATCTCACTATCATGACCGAATACACGCGAGTGTTAACGATGAATGAGGGATACCTTTGGTTGCGCTAAGTCTTTTCACTTAGTCTCAGGTTGTTTGCCTGTCAATCAAGCAACCAAATCACACAAGGCGTGATACTATCACACAAAACTTTTACGAGATATGTAAATGTCGAGAAATTTTACAATTAATGCAAGGTCTTATGTCAGAATCCTTTGAAAAAGTGCAGTTCATTTCGATTGAAGAAGATGAACAATCCCAACGTATCGACAACTATTTGATTCGTATATTAAAAGGCGTACCCAAAAGCAAAATTTATAGGATCTTGCGAAAGGGGGAAGTAAGGGTCAATAAAAAGCGTATCAAACCCGAATATAAACTAAAGGCAAATGATGAAATCCGCATACCGCCAATTCGTCTTGATGCACCTGCACCAACTGATATTAAGACTGATCGCATCGCCTATTTGGAACAGGCAATTATTTACGAAGATGAGCGCTTAATTGTTTTAAACAAGCCATCTGGCATTGCCGTGCATGGCGGTAGCGGGCTGCACTTTGGTGTTATTGAAGGTTTGCGAGTGTTGCGCCCTAATGCGCCTTTCTTAGAATTAGTGCATCGCCTTGACCGAGAAACATCGGGCTGTTTGTTGATTGCAAAAAAACGCTCGGCCTTACGTCACCTGCACGAGCAATTGCGCAGCAATAAGGTTGATAAAATTTATCATGCTTTAGTCATGGGCAATTGGCCCGAACAGCGCCATAAAGTAAAGGCGCCGCTGTATAAAAACACCCTTCAAGGGGGCGAGCGTATGGTGCAGGTAAATGAACTGGGTAAACCGAGCGAAACTCGCTATCGTGTGCTTGAGCAATTTCAATACAGCTCATTAGTTGAAGCAAAACCAATCACCGGCAGAACCCATCAAATACGCGTGCATTGCTTACATGC
>CAYQMI010000085.1:0-15862 GCA_964418575.1 uncultured Glaciecola sp. | reverse complement strand
GACACTCTGACTGCTGTAATTCTTTGTGATTATAAATCTCACCATTAACGGCAAGAATTTGATTGCCATTGTCGCTAATAAGCGGCTGAGCGCCGGTGTCAACGTCAACGATAGCTAAGCGTTCGTGGCACAATATCGCGCGCTCGTCGTGCCAAATTCCAGACCAGTCTGGTCCTCTGTGGCGAAGTAGTTTAGATAACTCTAACGCCTTTGTACGTAAATCAGTTACGTCTGATTTGATATCAAGGATACCGAAAATACCACACATAAGTAGGGTTGCCTCTGTTCAAGTAGTAAAGTGATGATGTTGTATTTCTGTCGGAAGTGTTCGCTTAGGAGGCTTAATCCAATCCGTTATTATTATTGTGCTTTAGCTAGTCTGAATGTGCCATGCTGAGTATGAATTGCAAGTATTAATTAGGTGAAAGAGATAGTTTTATATAAAAAAAGGTGGATTCGAATACGATCCACCTTTTAAGCTCTGTTTATTTACATTTTATTAACGTTGAAATTCGCTACTTGGGTTCCACTGCGGCAAAGTATCAGCATTTGCTACGTCATAGCCAACTTCAAATAACAGCTGAGTATCTTCAGTAATGCCGCTGATATCCCAAGAATCTCGATATTGATCGCAGACTTGATGGTAGCAACCTGTTACCAATACATTCATGCGCTTGCGATATTGCGCAGTTTCTTCGTCAATTGGCTGGTTGCCGCCTTTTGCATATAGCGCCGGCACACCTAACTTAGCAAAGCTAAAGTGGTCAGAACGATAATAGTAACCCGCTTCAGGGCGGTCTTCTTGGGTTAATACTCTGCCTTGATTCGCTGCTGCTTCGCGAAGGTAGTTTTCAAGTTCTGATTTACCCATACCAACCACCGACACATCGCGGGTTCTTCCAAGCACGTTCATTGCATCCATGTTTATATTAGCAATGGTTTTCTCCAATGGAATAATAGGGTTTTCAGCGTAATATTTAGAGCCCAGTAAACCTTGCTCCTCAGCAGTAACAATCAACATGCTAATCGAGCGCTTAGGTTTATTCTCAAGTGACGAAAATGCTCGTGCCATTTCAAGAATAGCGGCAGTACCAGTCGCATTATCGTGTGCTCCGTTGTAAATCTGATCACCTTCCTTGCTTTCATCTTTTCCAAGGTGATCCCAATGCGCGGTGTAGATAATGTGCTCGTCGGGTAATTCGCTGCCTGGGATAGTGGCAAATACGTTTTGGCTTTTTGAGGTCTCAATGCTGTTATTCACGGTGACCGAGGCGCTTAGGTTCAGCGGTTGAGCATAAGGGCCTTCAAGCGCTTTTTGTTTTTGTTCATCAAAATCTAGTCCGGCTTCAGCAAATACTTTCACTGCAGCTTCTCTTGACAACCAGCCTTCAACTGCTACGCGACTTTCACCTTTGTCAGGACTCACTAAGCCGTATTGAGGGCCACTCCAACTGTTTGCAACAACCGACCAGCCGTAAGAGGCAGGTGCGGTTTCATGGACAATAAACACGGCCTCAGCGCCTTGTCTGCTGGCTTCTTCATATTTATAGCTCCAACGACCATAGTAGGTCATCGTTGAACCTTGGAACTTGTCTGAATCAGGCATAGCGTAGCCTGGGTCGTTAACTAGCACGATAACGGTTTTGCCTTTTACGTCAGTTTGCGCGTAGTCATTCCAATCGTATTCAGGCGCATTAACGCCATACCCCAAAAAGACAACTTCAGAATCTTCAAGTGTAACGGTATCAACTTCGCGTTTTGAACCTACAACCATGTTTTCTTTGTAGGCAAATTCATTCTCCCCCATACGCAAGGTCATATCGTCTTGGGCAGTAATTTGAATTAAATCTACCTCTTGAAAAAAGCTACCGTTGTTTCCGGGCTGTACGCCGGCTTTTTTCAGTTCGCTCGTTAAATAATCGAGGGTAAGTTCTTCACCTTTCGTGGTGGGCAGACGTCCTTCAAACTCATCCGACGCCAACGTTTTAATATCTTCGGTGATACGTTCGCCAGATATTGCAGTGTACACTTCTTGGAAGTTCTCTTGCTTGGTGGCCGAATCAGCCTCACTTGGCGCGCTTTGCTCCGCGCAAGCGCTGATAAAAAAGCAAGTGCCTAACGCTAGGCTCAAGCGCATGCATAAAGAAGATTTATTCATATGAGATCCTGTTTTTTTATTGTTATCATTAGGGCGTATTGATTTTTGCTGTATAAATTACGCACAAATTGCTGAAAAATAATACAGCAAAGGTCAACGCGCCCTACATTTCACGCCAAAGTATAAGGGATTTTGTTATTCATACAAGAATATCACCAC
Organism: uncultured Glaciecola sp.; assembly: GCA_964418575.1. Lineage (GTDB taxonomy): Bacteria > Pseudomonadota > Gammaproteobacteria > Enterobacterales > Alteromonadaceae > Glaciecola. The sequence continues at coordinate 13,545 of CAYQMI010000085.1, read as the reverse complement.
AAGCCAACTTGAGGGCGTTTCAACAATTTTCATGTTTTAGTAGCGAGCAAGGGCTAGATAACAGTAAGGAGCTTGGATGCTCGCGCATTTTGAACGCTCATTATCTCAATCAGCTTAAGTCTGCGTATTCGCCGCACTTGATTTACTCGTTTATAGAGCAGCAGGCACAGACTACGCCAAAAGCTGCTGTAAAAAGCAGGGCCGTTAGTGAAGATAATCGATACTACGAAGAAATTATTTATCAAGATAAAACAATACCCACCCGCAACAACAGCTGGCACGACTATTTTAACGGAATGATTTGGCTTACATTCGGGCAAACTAAAGCGTATTTAAACAGCTTGCACTGGCGAGACATCGCAAAGACTGGGCATAAAAAGCGCTCAGCGAAACGAGATCGCATCACTCATTTTGACGAATGCGGTATGGTGCTCGTGACCGATTTGCCAGAGATTGAAATAATGCTTAAAGAGCATGATTGGCAAGGCTTGTTTGTGGACAATAGACATCGCTGGTTTAATGCCAAAGGTGGCATTGTGCCACTGCATTTTGGTCATGCGAACTTAGAGATGTTGAGAGAGCCGTTTATTGGTTTAACCGCTAAAACCATCGTTATGCAAAACGCAGATTTATTAAAAACGGCCCATAAGACATACACGTCGACGTATTGGAATGATTCAGTATCAGCCGCCCACAGAACAATAGACTCTGCAGTTTTACAAACTTTACAGCAAGATTGTATATTTGATGAAAGAGGCAGGTTGATGCCAATGCCGATTTTAGGTATTCCTGAGTGGCACAATGATGCACAAGACCAAAACTTTTATCACAATAAAGCTTACTTCATGCCCAAGAGGCCTTAGCTAAACGTCTAAGCGAAATATGATACGAATGGAGAGAAAATGAGGGCAAAGATGCCCTCATAAGCTGATTTCTGAAGCCCCTATAGAGAGAAGAATAACGTTGCAGACCAGATAATTGCACTTGGCAAGGCTGCAACTATCATCGACTTGGTAAAACTGAAGTTAGTCCAAGATTTTAGACAGAGCCCTGCTAAAACTATTGTCCATATACCATCTAAACGAATCGCACTTAGTAAATTATACCAATCGTCGGTCATGCTCGAACCAGCAATGAATGCCAGTGATAATGGAGCAAGAGCCGCTTGGCTAATTTGGCTGCCAGGGTCTTGCATCGCAATGTAAATACAGCCTAGCAAAGCGTTTACTAGCGAAGGCATTGCCATCCACCAAGTTGCGCCGTACCAATCGGTGAATCCGTGAACACTTTTCGCATCGTTGCGAGTCCATAAAGTAAAATAGCCGGCCAAAATCGCCATCAAAATAGGCACGCTTATAAGCACCGATATTAAGCTAACCATGGACGTTGTACCAAGCTCCATTGTATTTGAGAATGCTTCAATTTCAGCTGGGCTGCTGTCTGGCATTTGCATGTTCGCAATCATGGCTTTATACCATTCAAAGTCGACCACATTGAAGTATAGGTAGGCGGGTATCACGGCCATCGCCATGACTAAAATAAACGGGATCCAAGACCAATTATCTTTGACTGATATGGTGTCGAATACGGCGGTAGGTTTATAAAAAATTTCGCTAGCGGCCTGAATCGGGTTACTAACTTGGTGATTTTGTTCTAACTCTTGCATACAACGCATTTCCTTGTGATTACTATCCTGAGATGATTATGTATTGAATTGCGATTTTTCACAACACTGTACCTCAGGTGAGTTTTAATCTTCGCTAATTGTAGCCGAGTAGGCAAGTTGTTATGTTTTGATACAAATTAATCGCAAGGCTTTAATAAAATCAGTCGAATTAACAAAATGAATAGCTTAAGCTTGAGATTGAATACAAGGAAGAGATAATAATATGATTGAAATTTCAGGCTTAGCCAAAAAATTTAAGGTCGAAAACCCCAAAAAACTGAGTGAACAAGAGAAAAAGGATCCGCGTTTAGAGGGGCGATTTTTTCACTCGGTAAAAAATGTGAGTTTGCGCTGCCAAAAAGGTGAGGTGCTTGGTTTATTAGGGCCAAATGGAGCGGGTAAAACCACCACTCTACGCCTATTATCAACTGCCCTGCAACCAGATGGCGGTTCAATCGTTATTGGTGACACCGACGTAGTAGACGACCCCGTTGCCGCGCGCAAAAAAATTGGCTTTTTATCCGGCTCAACCGGTTTGTATGGTCGACTCACGGGCCGCGAGAACATTGCCTACTTTGGCCGTTTAAATGGCATGACTGAAGAGGCAATTGACGCCCGCATTGAGTTGTTGGGTAAAACGCTCGATATGCTGTCTTTTTTAGATAGACGCTGTGAAAACTTTTCCACGGGTATGAAGCAAAAAACCTCAATCGCAAGAGCAGTAGTGCACAGCCCAGATGTGGTTATCCTCGACGAACCTACCACAGGGCTTGATATTATGGCGGCGAAAACGGTTATTGATTTTATAAGAGACTTGAAACGTCAGTCTGTTCCGGTGATTTTCTCGACTCACCACTTAGAAGAAGTGACGGAACTGTGTGATAACGTGACCGTGATTGATCACGGAGAAACCACCTTTGACGGCAGTTTAGAAGGATTTAAGGCGCTGTCTGATGAGGGCTTACATGCTTCGTTTATGGCCAGCTTAAAGCAAGGAGTTGCGTAATGTGGTTAATATTTAAAAAAGAACTATTAGAGTTAATAAGAGACCGCAAAACTTTATTTTTCATGGTCGCATTGCCAATTGTAGTCTTTCCTTTGTTGTTTGGTGGTGTTTTGTATTTTACATCTCAAGCGATGTCAGATGCACAAACTAAAAACCTAGATTACGCTATTGTTGGACAGCAATATGCGCCTGATTTAGTGGAGCAGTTTAAAACAGTAGAAAACCTTTCTCTACAAGCATTAGATGCAGACATAAGCGGTGAAGAAGCCCTTAAATCGGTGGTCAAAGACGGTACCTTAGATTTTGTTATTGAAATTCCAAGCAACTATAGTCCAAAGATTGAAAACAGCGGCCAGATAGTATTCAAAATTTATTTAAATGACGCCGAATTAAACTCCGTACAATCACGATTAAACGAAGTGATAAATAGTGTGGAAGAAACCTTTCAGCGTGAAGCATTTGCTCGTATTGGAATGGATGAGCAACAGCAAAAAACATTGCTCGACCCCATGGTGATAGAAAAAATCAACGTGGCAGATGAGCGCGAAAAAGTTGGTGCGCTTATTGGTGGCATGATCCCTTATATTCTTTTCCTACTTTGCTTGCAGGGCGCTATGCTACCTGCTGCTGATATTGGAGCAGGTGAAAAAGAACGAGGCACATTAGAGACCTTATTGTTATCGCCGGTCAGCAGAACAGACATTGTTATGGGGAAATTTTTTACCATAGCTACCGCAGGGGTCGTGACCTCTTTAGTGACTGTGTTGAGCATGGCTGTGTGGACGATTGTGTTAAGTCAGGGCATGGCCATAACATTTGTTACCGACTTCATGGCATCGATAGGGGTAGTTGATGTACTTCTTGTATTTTTGATGTTGGTACCAATTGTATCGATGTTTGCGTCAGTCTTATTGTCACTTTCTATCTATGCGCGCTCTTATAAAGAAGCACAAGGTTACATGACGCCGCTCGTATTCATTGTAATTTTACCCGTTATTATTGCCGCGGTACCGGGCATAGAGCTCAAGGGTATATGGGCATGGGTGCCCCTAACCAATGTTGCGCTGGCCATTAAAGAGCTAATTAAAGGCACTATGGATTATTTGCAGTTGTTCGCAATATTCGGATCATCGGTAATCATCGCCGGCGCTCTAATCGCATTTTGTGTGTATTGGTTTAAACAAGAAAAAGTGTTGTTTAGATAAACATATTTTAAGTAGTACGCAGGCTTGTGCTGGTTCATTTTGGTGAATCGACGCAGCCTGCGATTTTTATATAGGCTAGGAATTAATGAGCGAAATCACTGATTTTTTTGACCAAGAGGGAGCACTTGCGTCAATTATTCAGGGCTACAAAGTGCGTCAAGCACAGGTGGATTTATCAAATGCAATTGGTGAGGCAATTTCTTCACAGTCTACATTAATAGCAGAGGCTGGAACTGGCACAGGTAAAACATTTGCGTACTTAGTGCCTGCGCTGTTATCTAAGAAAAAAGTCATTATTTCTACGGGCACAAAGAACCTTCAGGAACAGCTTTTCACGCGCGACCTACCGCTAATTAAAAACGCGATTGATAAGACTCAAGAGGCTGCTTTACTCAAAGGACGGGCAAACTATCTTTGCTTGCACCGCTTAAATTTAAATGGCTCAGACCATATACGTTTAGACAAAGAAACCTTAAACGAATACAGCATCATTAAAAAATGGAGCACAACGACCCAATCGGGTGATATAGCTGAAGTTTCAAGCCTACCAGACAATGCCAAGGTTATTCCTCTCGTGACCTCTACAGTCGACAACTGCCTAGGCAAAGACTGTTCTGACTACCAAGAATGCTATTTGTTTAAAGCCCGTAAAAAAGCCATGGAAGCGGATGTCATAGTAGTCAATCACCATTTATTTTTTGCCGACCTGTCGCTCAAAGAGGGGGGCTTTGGAGAGCTGATTCCTGAAGTGGATTTAGTGGTGTTTGATGAGGCGCACCTCATACCTGATATTGCTAGCGAGTATTTTGGTGAGTCTATATCGAGTCGGCAGATAGACGATTTATTATCTGATATTAGCAAGCAGCAGCGCGTTTCTTTAAAAGACGCTGATCAACTGTCGAATGTGGGCGAAAAAACGCGCCAACTTATTGCCGATTTGCGTTTACAATTTGATATTGACCCTAAGCGCGGTGATTGGGATGAGGCGATTAAACAAAAAGACCTGATGCCCATGCTTGAGCAGTTGCATGGGCAGTTAAAACAGCTTTTGGCGGTTATGGATGTTCACGCTAAACGCGATAAAGACATAGACCAATACGCTGAAAAACTCTTGGGTATGACAGAAACCTTCTACCGCCTTATGCATACCGATACACCCGATGTAAGCTACTGGTATGAAACCACTCGTCGCCATATTGTGCTGCACATCACGCCTTTGAGTATTGCCGATAAATTTTCAAGCATTGTTAATAAAAGCGACGCTGCCTGGGTATTTACCTCAGCAACCCTTACCGTCGACGCTTCTTTTAAGCACTATCAACAGCAAATGGGCCTGCCAGATGCCAGAGTCATTGAAATGGAAAGCCCGTTTGACTATCCGAATCAAGCCATGCTTTGTGTTCCGCGCTATTTGCCCGAGCCACACGAGCGCAGTATTGCAGGGCACTTGGTAGATATTGCGCTACGTCTAATTAACGCGAGTAAAGGGCGAGCCTTTATTTTGTTTACCAGTCATTACATGATGCGGGAAGTTGCGCGGCAGGTGCGAGAGCGCCAAGATACGCCGGTACTGGTACAAGGGGAGAGCACCAAAACGAGCTTATTGGCTAAGTTTAAGGCGGAGCGAGAAGTGGCTTTATTCGCAACAGGCTCGTTCTGGGAAGGAATTGATGTAAAAGGAAATGCGCTTTTGTGCGTAATGATTGATAAACTACCCTTTGCCTCTCCCGATGATCCTTTGCTGCAGGCTCGCATAAAAGACTGCAAGAATAAAGGTGGCAATGCTTTTGCAAGTATACAGATACCGCAAGCTGTAATTACCTTGAAGCAAGGGGCAGGGCGCTTAATTAGAGATAGCGACGATAAAGGCGTATTAGTAATATGCGACAATCGTTTGTTGACCAAACAATATGGACAAACTTTTATAAGCAGCTTGCCGCCAATGCAGCGTACACGCTGTTTAGACAAGGTTTGTGACTTTTTACAAGAGATAGAATAATTTAATGAAATTACTGTGTATCGATACCGCTACTGAGGCATGCAGTGCAGCTCTGATGTTAGATGATGTCCGAGATAGTATTTTCGAAGTATGTCCGCAGCAGCAAAGCCAACGCATTTTGCCCATGATTGACGAGTTATTGACGCGAAACTCCACAAAACTAAGTGAACTCGACGCAATTGCTTATGGCAGAGGTCCAGGAAGTTTTACCGGAGTGCGTATTGCTAGCAGTACCATACAAGGCTTAGCCTTAGGCACTGACCTTCCAGTGATTGAAATATCGACTTTAGCAGCAATGGCACAACAAAATTATGAACAGCACGGAGAAAAAAGCACCTTAGCTCTAATTGATGCTCGTATGGGAGAAGTGTATTACGGCGAGTATAAAATTGATGAACACGGTGTTGCTTGTGAAGTAAAAAGTGAGGCTGTTTTGCCGCCTGAAGAAGTACTGCCTATCCTTAAAGACTACCCAAACGAGCCAAGCTATGTGGGAACAGGTTTCCATGCCTATCAGCAAGAACTAAGCTTAAAATTGCAATCTGAGGTATTAGCAGTAAACTATCCAAATGCAAGCTATATGCTGTCTATTGCAAAGAAGCAGTTTGCAAATAACAACATGATACCTGTTGAACAGATACAACCTGTTTACTTGCGTGACAAGGTAACGTGGAAGAAGTTGCCGAACAGAGAATAATGATGCCAAGCATTTCAAGCATACAACAGAACCTATACATCAACGGCGATAAGGGCAGCCCTAAAAAGCCTGAGCTTGATGCGAAAGCCCTTAGTGACAACGAAAGCTCTCAACAACATGAAGCAAAAAAACACGTTGTTAAGTTAGGTTCGAATCAAGCAATAGCCGATGCCGAGGCCATATTCGCGCGAGCAAATAGCTATGCTGATGTATCAGCAAAGGTTCAAAAGAGTTTGCAAGCGTACGAGGCGGTAGAAGTTTCATTAAAAAGAGAGGCAGTAAGCCAGCTGATGGGCGTTGATATATTTGCATAGCGCTGAACTAAATCTTTGTTGTTTGGGTCTTACTTGTATTATGTGCGCTTAACTTTAGAGGTAGCGTTTTGAAAAAATCACTGTTGGTACTTTTTGCACTTTTCACAGTTACTGGCTGCGCTGTTGTTCCAGAGCCCATTCAAGTGGCCGAAGATACTCCACTCGTGCCATTTGACCAAGTAATGAATAACACTAATGAAGTAGCCGCGCTTGGCGAAAAAGCGCGTTGGGGCGGTAAAATTGTTAGCGTGCAAAACAAAAAAGAATTTTCTGAAATAGAAGTCATTTACTTTCCAGAAAGCAGTAACGGCAAACCACGTACTGGCGAGCAAAGTACAGGGCGCTTTAAAGCGCTTGTTCCTGGCTTTGTTGACCCTTTAGTATTTCAACAAGACAGACTAATTACGATCATCGGTATGGTGTCTGAACCAGCCGAAGGCATTATTGGTGAGCAAGCTTATACTTATCCGACGCTTGATGCTGCGGGATATTACATGTGGAAAGAAAGCTCAGATATTGAAGTGCGCAACGTAGGTTACCAGCCATTTATGCTCGGCGGACCTTATTATCGCTGGGGTTTTAACTCTTGGTACGATCCATGGGGCGCTTATGGCTTTCAGCGTTCTAGGCTGAGAGTTACAAAGTACAACGGACATTCTCAAGGGGGACGCGTGGATCGTGGCTCAAGTGCAAGTTCCAGCAACGCTACTCGGTCAAATTCAAATAGCACAACGAGGCCTTCAGCGATTACGCCAAGCCCAAGAACGACAACACCTTCTCTTCAAGAGCGATAAACGAGATTAGTATTGAAAGAGGTCTCATTTCTAAACGGTGATGTTTGCGCTATCCAAAGCGGTAGCGCAGACGCACAAACCTTGCTGTTTGTGCATGGTTTTTTAGATAATGCCGCCAGCTTTAGCGCACTTTTACCCTTATTGACAGAATATAACTGCATCGCAATAGACTTGCCGGGTCATGGGCGCTCAGCCCATCGAAGTGACGATGCGCATTATCATCTGGTTGACTATGTGCACGACTTACATCGTCTGATTTCAAGCCAGAAATGGGGAAAGATCGTATTAGTTGGGCATTCTCTCGGGGGCATTGTTTGCAGTATTTATGCAGCGAGCTTTCCGGAAAATGTTAAACAAGTGATATCAATTGAAAGCTTCGGCCCGCTATGTGAACCTGAATTTACGACTGCTAAGCAACTGCGTGAGAGCATGATAAGCCGGTTGAATGCGAACAAAGCGGTAAAGCAACCAGAGTCGATGGCTCAACTTGTTGCAGCCAGAATGCGAATAAGTGATCTAAGCGCTATTCAGTGCGAAACTATTTTATCGCGCAATACAAAGAGCGAAAATGGCAAACTATACTGGCGCACAGATAAACGATTGCGCACAAAATCGTCAATTCGCTTAACACCAAACCAAGCCCTAGATATACTTGAGCACATTCAATGCCCATATTCTCTAATTCTAGGCGACAAAGGTTTTGTTAAAGTGAAGCGTCTATTCAAACATCGCAAAAGTTTAATTAAGCGCTTGCTGCATACCGAAATTAAAGGGGGGCATCATGTGCATATGGAATCCCCTAAAGAGGTAGCAAACTTCATAAATGAGTCGCTAAAAACTCATAAAACAGGCTTTTAGTGCCTTAAGTATAAGAATCTTTCGTTTCATTTCTTCGCATACTCCTTTAGTATTAGCGCATATAAGTCTTAATGGTATGACCTTTCACACGGACTCGTGAAACAAGCCAATATAACTCATCCGTATCGTAGGAATTTTTTGTGGAAAAAATTTGGATAGATCAGTACGACAAGTCTGTTGAAGCAGAAATTAACCCAGATAGAGTCCCATCTTTAATTGAAATTTTTGAGAGTGCGGTAAGTCAGTTTACCAATCAAACCGCTTTTATCAACCTAGGGCATAAGATCAGCTTTGAAGATCTTGATGTACTTTCAATGCAATTCGCGGCTTATTTTCAAAAAATGGGCTTAAAAAAAGGCGACACAGTTGCATTGATGATGCCCAACTTGCTTCAGTATCCCGTTGCCCTTTTCGGCGTTTTGCGTGCAGGTTTGACGGTCGTAAATGTAAACCCTCTGTATACGCCTCGGGAATTAGAGCATCAACTTAAAGATGCAAATGTAAAAACCATCGTTATTGTAGAGAATTTTGCTCATACCCTCGAGAAGGTGATAAGCAACACGCCGGTAAAAAATGTCATTCTGACGAGTCTTGGCGATTTACTGCCTTTACCAAAAAGATGGGTTGTGAATTTTGCAGTTAAGTACATCAAAAAGATGGTTCCGTCGCACGACTTAAAAGACACCATCAATTTTGGTCAAGCGCTAGCGATTGGCGAGAAAAGCACTTATACCCGCCCAAGTATGAGCGGCAGTGATATTGCATTTTTGCAATATACTGGAGGCACAACAGGCTTATCGAAAGGTGCCATGTTGACCCACAGAAATATGGTAGCAAACTTAGAGCAAGTGAGTGGTATTTTGGAGTCGGCTGTAACTCCTGGTAAAGATATGGTAGTTACCGCATTGCCGCTTTATCATATTTTTGCACTGACCAGTAATTGCCTTACATTTTTGAAATATGGTTGTCCTAACTTACTAATAACCAATCCTCGTGATATGCCAGGTTTTGTAAAAGAGCTTGGTAAATACCCTTTTGCTGTGATCACTGGCGTAAACACATTGTTCAACGGCTTGTTAAACACCCCTGGCTTTGCTCAACTAGACTATTCTAATTTCAAATTTGGTTTGGGCGGCGGCATGGCTGTGCAAAGGCCAGTCGCCGAAAAGTGGAAAGCGGTTACCGGCAAAGTGCTTATTGAAGGTTACGGCCTTACCGAGTGCTCTCCTGTAGTTTCAGTTAACCCGGTAAATTCTGCAGAGTATAAAGGCTCGATAGGTTTGCCTGTGCCGTCGACCGAAATTAAAATCTGTGATGACGAGGGACGAGAGCTTCCAATTGGCGAAGCGGGCGAACTCTATGTTAAAGGGCCGCAAGTAATGCTTGGCTATTTAGGCCGAGAAGACGCAACCAAAGAAGTGTTGAATGACGGTTGGCTAGCAACGGGCGACATTGCGAAGGCCGACGAACAAGGTTATTTATATATTGTTGACCGTAAAAAAGACATGATTTTAGTATCGGGCTTCAATGTATTTCCTAATGAAATAGAAGAAGTCGCCGCCATGCACGACGGAGTGCTAGAAGCCGCCGCCATTGGTATTCCTCATGAGGTTTCAGGCGAAGTGGTTAAGCTCTTTATTGTAAAAAGCGATGACGGTTTAACTGAGCAAGTTGTTATACAGCATTGCAAGTCCTTGCTGACAGGCTACAAGGTGCCAAAAATTGTTGAGTTCAAAGACGAACTGCCAAAAACAAATGTGGGTAAAATTCTGCGCCGCGAACTCAGGGATTAAATTTTGAATCGAGCACAAATTGCTAGCTTAAGTTCAATGCCTTATGAGTACATTAAGGACGAAGTTGCCTTAGCCGATTTATGTGCAGATTTGGCAAAGTCTTCTGTAATAACGCTTGATACAGAATTTGTGCGCACGCGCACGCTGAATCCTTTACTTGGCTTGCTTCAGGTTTTTAACGGTGAGCGCTTAGCGCTTATCGACCCTGTCGCCATAGAGGACTTATCTGCTTTTTCCGAGATTCTAACAAATACCGATATTGTTAAAGTGCTGCACTCTTGCTCCGAAGATATTGATGCTTTGCACAGCAACTTAGGTGTAACGCCGCAACCGCTTTTTGATACGCAGTTTGCTGCCAGCATTTTGGGCATTGGGCCAAGCATAGGTTATGCGAATCTTATTGAGACCTTTTTTTCAATAACGCTGGATAAGGGGGAGTCTAGAACAGACTGGATGGCGAGACCACTCTCAGCAAAACAGCTAGACTACGCAGCGGCCGATGTGACTTACTTAATGGCCGCTTTTCATGAACTCGAGTCACAATTAAACGAAAAAGGCTGGCGGGATATAGTGTTGGCCGAATCTGCGACTTTGATTCTAAAAAAGACCACAATGCTTCCCTCGGAATATGCATATTTAGGCCTTTCTAATGCTTGGAAGCTATCGGGCAGTCAGTTGTACGCCCTAAAAAACCTCGCTCAATGGCGCATGGACATAGCCCGAGAGCAGGACATTGCGATAAACTTTGTGATTAAAGAAGCGGTGATGCTCGATATCGCGATAAATTTGCCGCAAAGCGCCGCGCAGCTGCATCAAATGCCGAATTTTTTTGGTAAACAGGTTCGCTTGTATAGCCAGGCTATATTAGATATTACTGCTGATGCGATGAAGATTAGTAAAGAGGATACGCCGCCAAGGGCAAAGCGCTTGATGGATTTTACGGCTTTCAAACGCGCATCTGCAGATATCAAGTCGGTGGTAGAAAAAATAGAATCTAAAACAGGTATACCGGCTGCGGTGCTTGCATCTAAAAAACAAATTGGTCAAGTGCTAAAGTGGTGTTGGTTTGAATACGATGAGTTTGCGCTACAGGGTTTACAGCCAGATATCTTAAGTGGATGGCGCAGAGCGTTATTTATTGAAGAGCTAAGCACTTTATTTTCAGACCCAGAACAGCAAAATCAAGGTAAGTATGAAACTTTGCGCAGTCTATAGTTCGCCTAAAAAAGTAGACACCTATCTTTACGTAGCCAAAAAAGACGACTTTTCGAGTGTGCCTGCCGCGCTTATGAAGGTCTTTGGTCAGCCCAAGTTTGTGCTGATGATACCCTTAGATAAAAAAGAACATATAGCGCAGTTGCCCAAACAGAACTTTGTCGAAAAATTGGAATCAGAAGGTTTTTATCTCCAAATGCCACCCAAAAACCCTAGCTTGCTTGATCTTCATCGTCAGGAGAGAGGGCTCGGTAAAAAATCTTAGAGGAGGGTGCAGCTTGCGCTCCATATTCAATATTTTAAATTCTCGTATATTGCTTTTAATCGCCCTAAGTTTGTTTGCTATTTCTCATGCGCCTGCGCAAGAGCAAGCAAGTTTTGATAGCTATGTCGAGTCACTCAAGCAACAAGCATTAGTGAAAGGGTATAGCGAAGATTTTTTATCGCCTATTTTCGCGAGTATCAAGCAACGTGAAGCCGTAGTAAAGGCTGACCGTAACCAGCCAGAAAAACGCCTTACACTTGATACCTATCTAGCCACTCGTGTCCCTGACTGGAAAGTTAAACAAGCCACAGAACAATATCAAAAGCATCAGGCAAGCCTAGAGCGAATTGCAAAACAATATGGCGTTCAGGCTCGTTTTATTGTTGCGCTGTGGGGTAATGAGAGCAATTTTGGGCGTATTCAGGGCAATCATCCTGTTATTTCATCACTGGTATCCTTGGCTCATGAGGGGCGCAGAAAAGCTTTGTTTGAGTCCCAGTTTTTTGCCGCCTTACAAATATTGCAAGAGGGTCACATCGAGCTCGATAGCTTCAACGGAAGCTGGGCAGGCGCAATGGGGCAAAGCCAATTTATGCCAACGTCGTTTTTAAATTATGCGGTAGATGCCAACGGTGATGGAAGAAAGGATATATGGGGCACACCTGAAGATGTGTTTGCGTCAATTGCTAATTATTTAAAGCAGGAAGGTTGGTCAGACAGCATAACCTGGGGTCGCCAAGTCATATTCGCTGAAAACTTTCCAATAGAGCGCATTCCCCAACTTGAAGGGCTCACAAAAGATAGAAAGAAAACCTTGAGTGAATGGCAATCCCTGGGGGTACGCAGGTACGATGGCTCGGCATTGCCCAATGCTGATTTAAAAGCATCCTTGATTTTGCCAGATGGCAAAGACGGGCGTATTTACCTCGTTTACGATAACTTTGACACCCTCATGCGCTGGAATCGTTCTTATTATTTTGGTATTTCGGTGGCCTATTTATCAGAGCGCATTGCTAAAGAAGGGCTTTAGATAATGACATATCAACACAAGAGTATAGATGGCACAGCTTTTCAGCTCGATGGACGCGCTTTGCCAGTAGGTAAAGCCGTTTGTGTGGGCCGCAATTATCTCGACCATGTGCAAGAGCTCGGTAATCAGGTAAGTGAGCTACCGCTATTGTTTATGAAGCCAGCGAGTGCTTTTGTTGATATTAATAAGCCAGTGAGTATTCCGCTTGCATATGGTGAGTGCCACAATGAATTAGAGTTAGCGTTTTTAATTGGCAAAAAGCTTAGTAGTGCGAATCAAGAGCAGTGTGCAGAGGCTATTGTTGGCTTCGGTTTGGCGCTTGATTTGACCTTACGCGACTTGCAAAACCAGTTAAAACAAGACGGGCATCCATGGGAGCGGGCAAAAGCGTTTGACGGTAGTTGTCCTGTGAGTGGTTTTATTCCTCTTGCGGGATACGAGCAACAAGCTTTTGAATTTAAACTTAGGGTGAATGGCGAGCTAAAGCAACATGGCAATTCTGATTTGATGCTGCATAGGGTGCTACCCTTGATTTCGCATATGTCTGAGATGTTTACGCTGCTACCTGGAGATGTAATTTTAACAGGCACACCAAAAGGTGTTGGCCCTTTGCACGATGGCGATAGCATTGATATTGAGCTCTGTGATCATTTTGCGATACAAACAAGCGTAGTGGGAGCAAAACAATGAAAGGTGTGCCCTA